>DASYFZ010000651.1:0-10847 GCA_036000295.1 Solirubrobacteraceae bacterium | reverse complement strand
CAAGGCGCGCCTGGCGCTGTGCCGGCGCGCGCTCCAATCGCTCGACGATCACAACGCGATGCTCGAGTCCGCGCGCTTGCGCCTGGAGGCCGGCAGCACGCTCGCCCGCATGGGCAGGCGCGTGGAGGCGCGCGAGGCACTCCGTCCGGCACTGGCCGACGCCGACGCCTGCGGTGCGCTGGTGCTGGCCAAGCGTGCGCGGCGCGAGCTCGTCGCGACCGGCATGCGTCCGCGGCGTGCCGCGTTCGAAGGCGTCGCGGCTCTGACCCCGCGCCAGCGTCAGATCTGTGAGCTGGCCGCGGCGGGCAAGGGCAACAAGGCGATCTCCCGCGAGCTCTTTCTGAGTATCAAAACAGTGGAGACACATCTCGCCGCGGCGTACCGCAAGCTGGGCGTCTCCACGCGCACGAGCCTCCGCACGGCGCTGGCCGGTTAGGCGTACTCCGATTCACCCCTTACACCTTGTTGTGGAGGGCAGGCCGATGCACGCACTTTTCCTAGGGGTCGGTGGCGGAAAGTTAGGTGGATTTCCCTATACCGCTTCAGCGCCGGCTCAGGCACCCTTGTCACATGAGCTGTTGCTCCGAAGCAGAAGCGCTGCGTGTGCCTGCTCGCCGCGCCCGCGGACCGCATGTCCTCGATCCCGAGGGGCTGTCGCGGCACATCGACACGCTCTACCGGGCGGCCTGGGCTCTGTGCGGGTCCCAGCACGACGCCGAGGATCTAGTGCAGGAGACGCTCGTCAACGTGCTCAAGCGCCCACGGCTGCTGCGCGACGGCAACGAGCTCGGATATCTGCTGCGGGCGTTGCGCAACACGTTCTCGACGCGGTACCGCCTGCAGGCGCAGCGTCCGGTCGTGCATCGACTCTGCGAGCACGACGCGGTGGCGATGCCGGACCAGGAGCACAGCGCGAGAGAGATCATCGAGGCGATCGCCAGCGCTCCGCCGCTGTATCGCGACGCCGTGATCGCGGTGGACATGATGGGTCTCTCCTATCGAGAGGCCGCGCGCGCGTTGCGCACCCGCGAGGCGACGGTCACAACACGGTTACACCGTGGACGTCAGCACGTCGCACGCGTGCTGCTCGCCGAGACCGTCAATTCCGGGTAACGCGCCCGTGCTCGCCGGCGCGGCCGGCCGGCCACGCTTCGCTCGACGGGTGGGCGGTCGGACTGGGCAAGGCGCGCACGACCGGGCGCACGAACCTGCGGGCCGAGCCTCGTGGCATCGGACGCTGCCTCGCGGCGGTGGGCGAACGAATCTCCATGTACTGACAGACGCGGGCGCATGCAGATCCTTTCGTTCACATGCGCTGGTGACTCCCGGATCTTGCACCTCGACCGGATGTCGGGGTGCGTGTCAGGGGATGTGCCTGATGTGCGAGTCGCGCACCGCCCTGACCATGACAGAGCAATCGTTAACGAGATGGAGGCAGCAAATGAGTCAGACAATCATTCCGGCGCTTGAAGAAGCGACGCTCGCGCAGCTTCGCGAGTCTGTTCGCGGGCAGATCTTCACGCCGGGTAGCGACGGTTACGAAGAGGCGGCAAGGATCTGGAACGGCGCGTACGACGGCCGTCGGCCGGCCGTGATCGTGAGCACCACCGGCGCCGCGGACGTGATCGCGGCGGTCGGGTTTGCGCGGGCCAACCGGCTCGAGATCGCCGTCCGCGGAGGCGGCCACAGCGTCGCCGGGTTCTCGACGGGCGACGACGTGCTGGTCATCGACCTCTCGCCGATGAACAGCGTCCGCGTCGACACCACGACGCGGTGGGCGACCGTCGGCGGCGGCGCGGTGTGGGCCGACGTCGACCACGAGACGCTCGCCCACGGGCTGGCGACGACTGGCGGCCTGATCTCATCCACGGGCGTCGCAGGGTTCACCCTGGGCGGTGGCATCGGCTGGCTGATGCGCAAGTACGGGCTGGCCGCCGACAACCTGATCGGCGCCGACGTCGTCACCGCGGACGGACGGCTCGTCCACGCCTGCGACAGTGAAAACCGGGAGCTGTTCTGGGGCCTGCGGGGCGGGGGCGGCAACTTCGGCATCGTCACGCAGTTCGAGTTCGAGCTTCACCCGATCGGCGAGGCGATCTACGCCGGGCCGATCTTCTACTCGGCCGACGCGGATGGCGACCTGCTGCGCCGCTTCCGCGACTGGGCTCCGGGACTGTCGGATGACGTCTCGACCCTGGTGAATCTCACGACCGCGCCTCCGCTGCCGGTGATCCCGCAGGAATGGCACGGGCGCAAGGTCGCCGCGTTCGTCGCGGCGTCGGCGGGTCCCGTCGAGGAGGGCGAGGGCCATGTGCGCGACATCAGAGCCGTCGCCGAGCCGATCGCCGACCTCCTCGGTCCGATGCCCTACAAGGTGATCCAGACGCTGCTCGACCCGCTGTGGCAAAAGGGCATCAACGCCTACTTCAAGGCGACGAACCTCAGCCGCCTCGACGACGAGCTGATCGAGCGGCTGATCGAGCTGCACCACGCGGCGCCCGGCCCACAGGCCGAGATCCACGTTCAGCAGCTGGGCGGCGCAATCGGCCGGGTGCCCGAGGGCGACACCGCGTTCCCCGACCGCAATGCGCCGTACGTGCTCAACGCCGTCACGGGGTGGCACGATCCCTCGCAGGCCGAGGCGCACATCGGCTGGGCGCGCCAGGTGATCGAGGCTGCCGCCGATGCGTCGACCGGCCGCGCGTACGTGAACTTCCTCGGCGATGCGGGCGCCGGGCGCTCGTCCTACGGGGAGGAGACCTACGCGCGGCTGCAGGCGCTCAAGCAGGAATACGACCCCGACAACGTGTTCGCGCGCAACCAGAACATCGACCCGCGCGCCGGCTCCTGACCGGTGGCACTGCGCTCGCCGGGTGGGACTATGCGTCCCGCCCGGCGTCGCTCGCCAGGACGTCGCGCAGCTGACGCCGCGACGAGACGTTGAGCTTTCGAAACGCCCGGCCCAGGTGGGTCTCGACGGTCTTCTCGGTGACGAACAGCGTCTGGGCGATCTCCCGATTGGTGCCGCCGGCGGCTGCGAGCTCGACCACCCGTCGCTCGCTGGGCGTCAGCGAGTCGACGCCGTCGCGGTCAGTGGCTCCCGGCCTCACCCCGATCGCCGCGAGCTCGGCCCGAGCGCGGCGCTCGAGCGTCAGCGCGCCGCATCGCGACGCCAGCGTCAACGCCTCCAGCAGTGGCTCACGGGCTGCTGCTCTTTGTCCGGAAGCCCGGATCGTGGCGCCTACGTCCAGCAGCACCCGCGCGTGTTCGAGGCGCGCGCCTGACTGCGAAATCGCCGCCAGGGCCGCCTGCAGGCCCTCGGAGCGCTGCGCCGCCGGCCCCACCAGGGCCTGAGCGCGCAACGACATCCCGATCGCGCGGGGAGCGCCGAACGCCTGCGCGCGGCGCACCTCCTCGGCGGCCAGCGCGCGAGCTTCCTCGGAGCGACCGAGCTCGGCGAGCGACAGGGCGGCTGCCGACCGCCACGGCACCACAGCCGGGTTCTCTCCGCCGAACGTCGGATGCTCGAGCTCGCAGCTGAGCAGCTCTTCGACCGCTGCGGCATGGTTTCCGGCCGCGGCACGCAGCACGCCGGATGCGTAGCGAAGCTGCGAGCTGGGCAAGAACTCGGTGTCGTAGCGGATCCCGCTGCGGTCGATGAGCTGGCGCAGCGATCCCGGAGTTTCGTCGCGGTCCAGCCCTGCCAGCACCGCTGCCGTCACGGCGAGCACGACGTACTCGGCACCCAGCAGCTCCGGCGCGAGCTCGATCGCGGCCTGGGCGTCAGCCTCCGCGGAGTTCAGGTCGCCGATACGTCCGGCGATCAGCGCACGCAGTGCCGAGACATTCGCAACGGTGAGCGCCACGCCACGCCGCCGGGCCTGCGCGAGGATTGCGTCCATCCCCTGCACGGAGGCTTCGTAGTCATCTGACAGGGCGAGCGCTGCAAGCGCCAGGATCGCCCAGTTCCCGCCCCGGTGTGGCTCGAGCGGCAGACCGGCGGCGAGCGCGCGCCGGCCCATATCCCTGGCCTTGGCGGCCGACCGCAGATACATTGCCTCGTCCATCGCGAGGATGCCGAGCGTGGTCGCCTCGAGCATGCTGCGAGCGGGGCCGCCGGGGTCTCGCAGCTGCAAGATCATCGGCTCGGCAGCCCGCCGGGCCGAGAACGAGGTGTAGCTCGCACCCAGCAGCGCGACGTCGAGCTGTTCACGACCCAAGCCGTTTGGCGGCACCCGTTGCTGGGCCCGGTGCAAGATCGCCGCTCCTTCAGCGGGCCTCCCAGCGAAGAACAGCATGCCGCTCAACTCGATCGCCGCCGCCACGACCGCCTCTTCGTCGTCGCTGAGGGTGACGATCTCCGAGAGCGGCGCGATCGCCTGGGGAGCTCCGGCGCGGGCGAGCGCCTGGCCGAGCTCGAGCACGACGGCGCCCCGGTCGGCCGGCGTCGGCGGCTCCTCCAGCGCCCGCGCGAGCATTGCGGCCGCACCCGCGGCGTCGCCAAGGGTGACGGCGTCACGCGCGGCGTGGCGAAGCAGGCTCACTGCCTCCTCGTCGCCCGCGGCCTCGGTCTGCATCAGGTGGGCCGCCACCTGCCCGGCGGGCGCTCCCCGTTGCTGCAGGATCTTCGACGCCGAGCAGTGCAGCCGCTCACGCTCGGCCGCGGACAGGTCCCCGTAGATCGCCGTGCGCAGGATCGGGTGCGTGAAGCGCACCACGCCTCCGGACTCGATCACGCCGGCGGAGACGAGCGACGCCATCGCCGGCTCGAGATCGGAGGCGGCGATCTGAGCAAGCCGTGCGGCGTCGCCCACCTGTGCGCCATCGCCGAGCACGCTGAGCGCGCGTCCCAGATCGCCGGCAGGCGGATCGATCCGCGCGAGCCGCAGCAGGACCGTGTTCGCGACTCCGCGTGGGACGATCGTGCCGAGCTCGGCGGCGGCGGCGGACGCGCTGGGGTCGATGCCGCGAGCGGCGACCTCGTCGAGCAGCTCGCCGATCAGGAACGGGTTTCCGCCGGTCACGTCGATGCACGCGTCGAGGAAGCGATCGCGCGGCTCGCCGCCCAGACGGGTCCGGATCAGTTCGGCGACGGACGCGCGTGTCAACGGCAGCGGGCGCAGCAGTTCGGTGGCCGGATCGGCGAGCAGCGCCGCCACCTCAGGCGCCAGGGTCGGATCGGACGGGCGCGTCGCCAGGATCAGCGCCAGCGGCTGCCCCCCGAGCCGGCGCGCGATGAACGTAAGCGCCCGCACCGATGGGACGTCGCTCCACTGTAGGTCGTCGACCAGCATCACCAGCGGAGCGTCGCTTGAGATGTTCGACGCGAGCCAGTACAGGCCGTGCTGCCACGCGTAGCCGGGATCTCCGGTGGCGGGCGCTTCCGCCGCCGACGGTGCGGTGCCGCCCGGAGCCACGCCGAGCAAGTCGGCGGCAAGCGCCGCGGCGCCCGACAGCCAGCGCTCGCTGACCGCCGGCTCGGCCTCGAGCAGCGCACGCTCGAACAGCTGGCGAACGACGCCGAACGGATATCCCTGCTCGAGCTCGGTCGCCCTTGCGGTGAGGATCCGCAGTCCGCGCTGCTCCCCGCGCGAGCGCGCCTCGATCAGCAGCCGCGACTTGCCGATGCCCGGCGGCCCTTCGATCGCCAGGACGCCGCCGGCGCGCTGCCCCACCGAACGCAGCGCGTTGCGTACGCGCTCGAGCTCGTACTCGCGCTCGAGCAGCGTCGTCGACTCCACAACCACTTGTTGGTCCATGCGCCCGGGTCGATCGTACGGCCCCTACGGGCACCGACGCAACGTTTGGGGGTCGATGTCAGGGGATCTGCCCGATGTGGTCAGGGGCTCTTCGGGGGACCATGCGAGACGTCAAAGAACTCGTCCCGTTTAGGAGGAATGCGTGCCGCTCATCCAAGTGAAGGTTCTCGAGGGTGTCTTCACTGCGCAGCAGAAGCAGGAGATCATCGAGCGCCTGACCGACGCGATGGTCGCGATCGAGGGTGAGAGCATGCGCCCGTCGACGTGGTGCGTGGT
The DNA here is from genome assembly GCA_036000295.1 of Solirubrobacteraceae bacterium. Lineage (GTDB taxonomy): Bacteria > Actinomycetota > Thermoleophilia > Solirubrobacterales > Solirubrobacteraceae > Palsa-465. The sequence goes on along the minus strand of DASYFZ010000651.1, from coordinate 4,812 downwards.
GGAGGAAGTCGCCAGCGGCGCGTGGGGAATCGGCGGCCAGCCGATCACGGCTGACGACGAGAGGGCTCTGGCGAGAGGCTGATCGATGTCCTGCGAGGTCCAGACCGCGCCTGCAGCTCACGTGCTCGACCCGGAGTCTCTGGGCGACCACGTCGACGCGCTCTACCGCGCGGCGTGGGCTCTGTGCGGATCACGGCACGACGCCGAAGACCTCGTCCAGGACACGCTGGTCAACGTGCTCAAGCGCCCGCGCATGCTGCGCAAGGACAACGAGCTCGGATACCTGCTCCGGGCGATGCGCAACACCTACAACAGCCGCTACCGGGTGATCGCGCAGCGCCCGGTGCAGCAGCAGCTCAACGAGGAGGACGCGCTGTCGTCCGACGACACCGAGATCAGCTCGCGCGAGCTGATGGAGGCGATCGCGAGCGCGCCCGACCATTACCGCGACGCGGTGATCGCGATCGACATGATGGGCCTCTCCTACCGCGAGGCCGCGCGCTGGCTGGGCACCCGGGAAGCAACGATCACGACCCGCCTGCACCGCGGACGACAGCACGTCGCGCGGGAGCTGGCGCTCGTCACATGACGGCCGTGCGGGGCGTTGAAAGGAACACCGGAGTGTCCGCGTCTTCCCACCTGATGAATGAATTTGGTCAGACGACCGAAGTGCTGCGCGGCGGTGTCGCTCGTGAGCACGCGCGCGACGAGCTCGTGCTCAGCGACGGCACGCGCCTGCGCCTGCGGCCACTCACGCGCGACGACCGCGAGGGATTGCTCGAGCTGTTTCACCGTCTCAGCGAAGAGTCGCGCTGGCGCCGGTTCATGTCGCCCAAGCCCACCCTCTCGCCCCGCGAGCTGGACTACCTGACCGACATCGACCACGTCGCCCACGAGGCCTTCGCCGCCGTCGACGAGCGCGACGGATCGCTCGCCGGCATCGCCCGCTACGTACGCCACACCGGTTCCGAGTGCGGCGCCGAGCTCGCCGTGGAGGTGGCCGACGAGCTGCAGCGCCGCGGCGTCGGCACCGCGCTGTGCACGCGAGTCATCGAACGCGCGCGGGAGAACGGCTTGGCCGTGCTGACGGCGACGTCGCTGTGGAGCAACCAGCCCGCCCGAAGGCTCCTGCGGCGCCTTGGCTTTCACGCACGCCGCAGCCAGGGCAGGGAGATCGAGCTGGCAATGGTGCTGTCGACCGCGACTGAGAAAGGAGGGATCGGATGACACCGCAGCTGAGTGCATTTGTCGCCGCCGGGCGAGCCTCTGAGCTTGCCGCCGCCGCGCGGCGTGCGCACCAGGATGTAGACGAGCCGGCGGAAACGCCGGCGGCTCGCCACCCTGGTTGGCTTGTCCGCCTGCGCGCTGCCCGCCTGTGGCAGCAGGAATGCCCAGAGCATCAGCTCTGACCGGGGTGTGACACGCGCACCCTTGGGGTGCTAGCCGGGGGCGTTGGCGGACCAGAGACTTCTCTCACCATCCGATGTGGCACACGCCATGGGAAGAGAGGAGGATCGTCGTGTCAACGCATGAGTATCGCCGGGCAATCCGGCGCACGGGGCTTTTGCTCGGGGTTGCGTTCGTCGCGATCACGATCGCGGGCCTGGCAGCGTCAAGCGCACAAGCCCTGGCCTGGGCCACCGCGGCGAAGTCCGCCACCGCACCGAGCGTGTCGGCTGACGCGCTCGCCCAAGGCCTGCCCAAGTCAATGGTTGTTCTCGGCGGGTTTACCTCGCAGCACTGGCCGGTTGTCTTCGAGGTCGCTCGCGGCGCAAAGCAGATTCCGGTCGCGGCGGTCGGGCTTGATCTCACCTGCTCGGCCGGCGAGCAGTTCTCGACCGAGGACGCCTTCGGCCACCTGGTCGTCGGTAAGAACGGCAAGGTCCACGAGTCCGACCTGATTCCACCGGACGGGTCGGATTTCCTGGGCGGATCGCACTCCCTGATCGGCCATCTTGACCGCCATCACGCGACCTTTCAGGGCGTGTGGAAGCTACAGCTGATGTTCAAGGCCGCAGACGGCAGCACCGACACGTGTCAGTCAGGCTCGGTCGGAGTGTTCGCAGCGCTGTGAGTCACGCCGACAGACGAGGGCATTTACTCCCCGGGACGGCCCGCGCCACAGTAGGGTCGTCCCGGCGATGTCCGAGCAGCATGAGTCGCGCCTTCCCAGTCCGCGCGAGCTCAAGGCGCAGATCGATGCCGAGCGGACCGGGCTGCCGTTCGTGTTCTGGCGCGACGGCGCCGGCGCGCAGCACATCATCACGCTTTCGCCGGATCGTCAGCGTGTAACCATCGGGCGCCGGGAGCAGTCCGACATCGCGCTCACCTTCGACCAGGAGGTATCGCGCGCGCACGCGCTGCTCGAGCCCCTCGGCGAGCAGTGGACGCTGATCGACGACGGCCTTTCACGCAACGGCTCGTTCGTCAACGGCAGTCGCATCCGCGGCCGCCATCGTCTGGCCGATCGCGAGACGATGGTGTTCGGCAAGACGCGCGTCGTCTACCGCGAGCCCAACAGCGCCGACGAGAGCCAGTCAACGGCGCGCCCGCTGGGGGCGCACGGGGCGATTCCACTGTCTGAGACCCAGCGCAGGGTTCTCATCGCCCTGTGCCGCCCGATCTTCGAGTCGGGCGCGGAGACCGCGGCGACCAATCCGGCGATCGCAACCGAGGTGTCGCTGAGCGTCGATGCTGTCAAGGGACATCTGCGGGCTCTGTTTGCGCGCTTTGACCTCGATGAGCTCCCCCAGAACGAGAAGCGGTTGCGGCTCGCGGCGATCGTGCTAAGCGCCGGGCTGCTGGTCGCCCACGACTTCTGAGCTCGTTCACCGGCTGCGGACGATGATCGTCGTCCAGGCGCCGATCCTGATGCGATCGCCGTCTGCGAGCGGCACCGCGGTGTCTCGACCGAGCGGCGCCGGGTCGTCGTTGACCATCGTGCCATTCGTCGAGCCGAGGTCGCGGATCGCGTAACCCCCGTCCAAGCGCCGTTCGAGCACGGCGTGCAGGCGGGAGATCCCTGGATCCTCCGGAGCCCCCGCGAGGTCGATCTCGAGCACCGGCTCATCGAGCCGGCCGCGGCGGCGGCCGATCCGCATCAACGGCGCGTCGAGCGCGAACCGGCGCTCGCGGTATTCGCCCGGAAATGTGATGTCGTCGGGCCGCAGGCGTTCGAACTGCGACCGGTCGGCACTGACCACCGCCTCCCAGCCCGTCATCGGGGCCGGCGGCGCGAGAAAGTCGTGTCCGCACCCTTCGCAATAGCGGTCGTCGCCGGAACGCGGCGCGCCGCACACCGGGCAGGGATCGCGGACCTCCGACGGCGAGGTATCGGCGTCCTCGAGGATCGACAGCTCCACCGTGGGTTGCTGCGGCGTCGCGACCGCGCCGATCGGAGCGCCACACTGATCGCAATAGTCAGAGGTCGCAGAGGAGTGGCCGCTGGGGCAGGTGACCGTCATGCTCCCGGGCCGACGCGCACGGTCCTGGTCGAGCGCGTGTCGAGTGCCATCTCGTCGACGTCGGTGATCTGGTTGCGCAGGCGCACGGTGCCCGTCGCGGGATCCTCGACGTCGACGACCGCCGCAAGCAGCTTCATGGTGTCGTCGTTGCCGCTCTGCGCTGCGAGTTGCACCGCCCGGCCGAGCTTGAATGTCGCCGTCGCGTTGTCGCCCGCCTTGCGTGCGTCGAGGCCCTCCTGGATGCACTCTGCGAGCTCGGCCTGCCCTGTGTAATGCGCCACCTGATGGCTGATCTGAGTCGACAGCTGGTGATCGTTAGTCCAGACCGCCTTGATCAGGCCCTGGCTCAACACCTCGTCGCCGTGCAAAAGGCCGATGCGTCCCGCGAGCATCTCCCCACCAGCCTCGCGCGGCGGGACCTCGATGCACAAGTGGTAGTCGCGCGACTCCTCTCCCCAGCTGCCCGTCGGATAGTCGGCGGTGAGCGGCTTGGACGCGGTCGCACGGTCAGTCAGCTCCTCGATCGTCGGAGCCACCTGCCGGATGAACTGGACGCGCGCCCCCTGTGGGGTCCAGACGCGCAGCGACACGCTGCCCGTGGTCTTTCCCATCGCGGCCTCGGTCATCGCGCGAAAGTCCGCAGCCATGGCCGCGGGGTCGGCGATGATGTCGACCGAGCCGAGCAGCACGGACGCGATCCGTCGAAGCTCTGAGACCTGCCAATCGGTCCCGACGCCCCGGCAGTCGCACTGAAACCTTCCCTCGCAGACCGCCAGCGTCGCTTCGAGCTGCTCGCGCGTCTCGTGCTCGTTGGCGCCGTCGGTCAGCAGGATCGCGTGGCACACCCGCCCCGGAGCGGCGGCGAACGCGTCGTTGGCGGCGCCCAGCCACTTGCCGATGGACGTGCCGCCTCCTGCCCTCAGCTTCCCGGCCGCCTGCTTCGCGGCGGTCCGGGTCCGCTCGGAAGCCGGCTCGAGCCCGCCGCCTGGCGGGTAGACATGGCTGACCTTCTCGTTGCCGGCGATCACGCCGAACAGCACCCCGTCGCGGATGCAGTCGATCGCGACGGCAGTGGCGTCGCGCGCAGCGTGCATCTTCGCCCGGGGCACGTCCATCGATCCAGAGGAGTCGACGATCACGATCTCAGCGGCGTCGGGCGCCTCGCCGGTCCCGGCGAATCCTGCAGAGCTGACGGTCACGATCGCGTTGACCTCAGTCCCGCCGGACGGCAGATACTCGTTCTGAAAGACCTCGACCTCGAACGTGCTCATCGCTCGCGCTCCTATTGGACCTCGATGACCGCCAGGGTGATGTTGTCCTTGCCTCCCCTCGCCACGGCGACGTCGGC
>DASYFZ010000629.1:0-6814 GCA_036000295.1 Solirubrobacteraceae bacterium | reverse complement strand
CGCGGGCGGACGGGAGCGAGCAGGCGGATCTCGTCCAGCGAATAGGTCTCGGCCTGGTTGTCGCGGTCGACGACGTAGCCGTCTGCTGCGACTCCGTGGCGTGGCCCGGCGCCGGCATCAAAGCGACAAAGCCTCATCACGACACCTCCGGGATCTCGACCGGGAGCTGCTCGGGCATGTAGCCGCCGGCCATCGCCTTGGCATGGATCTCCTCGAAGTTCATGTCATCGGCGTGATCGGAGGCGATCCGATCGGGGTCGACGAAGACGCCGATCGGGTTGGCCTTGAACGCGTCCGAGGTGCGCATCCACGCCTTTGACTTCTGCCAGTCGCCGAAGCAGTCGACCTGCAGCTCCACGTGGTTGCCGTCCGGATCGGCGTAGTAGTAGGACAGCGTCATTCCGTGGTCCAGGCACAACGCGGGGGTGATTTCCTGCTCCTTCAGCCGCAGATAGCTGGAGTTCAACTCCTCGAAGGTGTCGTATTCGAACGCGGAGTGGTGCATTCCCGTGCGACTGTCTTTCTCTGGGTCGTCGACGAAATTCGGGAACGCCAGCAGCGCGATCCGGTGGTTGGCCGCGTCGGTTGACAGCCACGCGCCGCCGTCGAACTGGAAGATCACCTCGGCGCCGACGAGCGTGGCGTAGAAGTCGATCATCGCCTGCAGCCGGGTGGTCTTGAGGTTGACGTGGTGGAAGTTGGGGTGGATCACAGTGGTGGGGGTAGTCATGCGAGGGCTCCTGCGGTGGCGGAGGTGGATATGAGCTGAAGCTGGGATCGAAGGTCGTCGAGAAGCTCCGGCAGCGCGTTCGCTGAGGGCGCGCAGCCGAACACGTAGAAATCCGGGCGTACGAGCACCGCATGAACACCGTGTTCGGCCAGCCAAGCGGTGAGACGACCGTCCACGTCGCCGACGCCGCCCGGGGCGGCCGGGTCAAGTGAGGCGACGGTGACGTCGAGCGCGTCGATCAGGGCGCGATGCTCGCTGGACAGCCGGGCGAGCGGGTCGCCGCCGGCGACAATGAGCTGAAAGCCACGCCCAACCATGTCGTCAAACCGCCCCGCGCGGCCAGCTCGGCGCACCAGGCCTTGAACGCTGAGGGTGCCCGCGAGCGGGTCTGAGCGGTCGTCGCGCGAGCGGTGCAGTAGGCCGCCGTTCAGCGGCGGGAGCTCGAGCGGTGGCGGCGCCTCGACCTGACGGAGCATCGCATCGCGCTCGGCGGCCGCCTGCGGATCCAGCTGGCAGAGGATCCTCCCGAGCTCAATCGCCAGGCGGATGATCGCCTCGTTCTGCGGTTGGCGCTCGGAATCGATCGTGTCGAGCAGCTGCGCGGGGGACAGCCCGCGCAGCACGAGGTCGAGCTTCCACGCGAGGTTGGCGGCGTCCCGCAGGCCCGAGCACAGCCCCTGACCGAGGAACGGCGGGGTCAGGTGAGCCGCATCCCCGACTAGCAGGACGCGTCCAGACTTCATCTGGTCGGCGATCATCGACCGAAACTCGTAGACCGCGCTGCGCGTGAGCGGTCCGTCCTGGGGCTGGTACCACGGCTCGAGCAGTGCCCACACCCGCTCTGGATCTTCGAAGTCGGACGCCTGCTCGTCGGGCAGCAGCATGAACTCCCAGCGTCGGTGTCGGGGTCCGCTCTGGACGATCGTCGTCGGACGCGAGGGATCGCACCGTTGGCTTGCGATCGGCAGGTGCGCCACCGCCGCCATGTCGTGCGGCTCGACGTCGACCACTAGCCAGCGCTCCTGGAAGCCGAGGTCCCGACGCGAGATCCCGATCGCCTCGCGTACGAAGGAGTTGGCGCCATCAGCGCCCACGACCCATCGCGCGCTCACCGTCCGTGTCTCACCGGTCAGCGCGAGCCGGCCCGGCTCCTCTTCGGTAACCCGCCGGAGCGTGAGCTCGACCTGCTCGTCTGACTGCACCAGGGCTTCGGCTGTCCAGCCGCGCGCGACGGTTACCCCGGCCGGGGCGCACGCGTGGCTGTCGATCGCGCGCTCGAGCTCCGGCTGGAAGAACATGTAATCCGCCTCCCAGCCCGACGGCGCCGGACTCCGCGGCTGGAACCGTAGGAGCGGCTCACCATCGGCACCTAGCCACCGGTACTCGTCTACGGGGACCATCTCGTCGGCCAGCACCTCGGAGAGCCCGAGTGACTGCAGCAGCCGCATGATCTCGTGATCGATGTGAACCGCGCGCGGGAGGCGATAGACCTCGCCGAAGCGCTCGAAGACCGCGACTCGGTGGCCGGCTCGTCCGAGCAGCGCCGCGAGCGCCTGCCCGACTGGCCCGTAGCCGACGATCGCAACGTCGAAGTCCGGCTGAGGGGCGTCGGTGAAAGTCATATCGATCTCCATAGCCGGAAGCCTAGAGTAAACTGATGAATTTGTCAAATATGAGTCTATCATCAGCTACGCGCCGCCGCACGACCAGCAGCGGGCAAGGCGGTGCGTCCGCCAGCCCCTGCGCGATGCCCGTCCCGCGAGGACCGACCGGGCCGCGACGGTGCGAGCGCGTCAGATTGCCATCGGCTGAGGTGAGCGGCCGGGCCACGCACAGCGCGTCGCGCCCGTCCTCGAGCTCCTTAACACCTGCGACGACGTTGCTGAACATGGCGGCAGGCTCGCGGTCGAGCGGGTGAGCCGTCGTCACGCATTTTGCGTGATCCAGGGCGCGGCCACCCAATCACGCAAAACATGTGACGACGTTTCACCCGGTCCGCGCTCAGGCTCCCGGGACCTTATGAGCACTGAGCAGACGAACACCCGGGACGGTCGGCATCGGCGAATCGAGCCCTGCACGAGACCTGCACTCACGCCAATCTTGATCGCTTCGCGACCGACCCTGCAATCAGCTCGGCCGGCTTGACGCGGGATCGCGGCACGGCGCGGCTCACACTTCGTCTCCATGCGGCTGTTGGTGAACATCGTGCCGGTCTGCCCAGCTCGAGATGGTCATACGTTGCTCCGAGAATCTCCATCCCGCGCGGCTTGAGCGGTCATCGTCTGCTTTGAATGATTGCCCGGGACGGGTGCCGAATCACGCATAGTGGGTGACGACGCTTCACCGCCCATGCGCACATGCTTTCACGGAAGTGACTAGTACAACCCATGGCCTGAGGAGGACCAAATGTCCATCGGACTCAGCTTGTTCATGATCACGCTCGGTGCGATCCTGAAGTTCGCCGTCACGGCTCAGCTGGCGGGGATCAGCCTCGCAACGGTTGGTGTGATCCTGATGGTGGTCGGCACGGTTGGTCTGCTCGTGAGCCTCTGGCTCATCGTGGCGCGCCGGGCTGCTCCTGAGTTCTGAGCGTGGGGCCGGCGTGCGCCTCAGCGCGTCGGCCCTTCGTCAGCGCCGTTCGACGGCGCCTTGAGGCCTTTTGCCGACACCCATTCGCGGAGGATGATCTGGATGGCCGCCGCGGTCGGGATCGCGAGCAACACACCGAGGATTCCCAACAGTTCGGCGCCTACGAGCAGGCTGATGATCGTCACGAGCGGATTGATGCGCAGCGCTCGTCCGTATACGAGCGGCTGCACGACGTAGTCCTCGACGCGCTGCCAGACGATGATGAACGCAATCCAGACGATCGTGGCGGTCGGAAACCCGACCGGCAACGTGGCCAGCGCAACGACGATCGCGCCGAGCGTGGCGCCGACCAGCGGTATGAAGTCAAAGAAGCCCACCACGAGGCCGAGCGCCAGCGCGTATGGGACGCCGAGGACCGAGAGGACGATCCAGGTCGCCATGGTGGCCAGAAGGCTGATGACGATGTTCCCCAGCGTGTACCCCGCCACGGCATCCTTGATGTCGATGATCACCTGGCGGTGGCGCTGCTGGCGCCGGCCGGCCAGTGACAGTGCCAGGTCGACGTACTCGCGGCCGTGCAAGACGAGCAGGAAAGTGACTGCCAACACGGTGATCAGCTGCGAGGCGAAGCTGGCCGCCCCGACCGTCACGTCCTTCAGTGGCCCCGCCGCCCTGGCCAGCAGCTCCGGTAGCCGGTGGGTGTCCCGCAGGAGCTTGGCGGTGATGTGATAACGGTCGTCGTAGTGACGAAACGTCGCGTTGTGGCGGAGCTGCGCCGCGTAATGTGGGGCGTCGCGCGACAGGGTGTGCACCTCTCTGACGACGCTGGGGACCACCACGTAGCCGATCACCCCGATCAGGACCGCCAGGACCACGTAGACCGCGAGGATCACGACGCCGCGGGGCGCTCGTGTTCTGACCACCACAGCATCGACTGCGGGGAACAGCGCGCAGGCGAAGAACAGGCTGATGGCGAGGAGCCGTATGAGGCCCCGGAGTCTCCATACGAGGTACAGCGCGAGCGCAGTCGCGACGATGATGAGCACGATCCGCAGCACCCCGCTCAACGGAGGCGCCGCCAACCGGACGCGCACAGGGTCCGGGCCGTTTTCGGAGCTCGGGCGTGTCACGGGCGGGGATGTTCGGGTAGCAGTCATGGCATCGAGAAAATGGAAGGGCCGGAATCCCAGTTGCATCGGGATTCCGGCCTCTCAGAAGCCGGTCATCGACGAGGATGACGGCCCAGCTCTTGACCCACTTCGCGGATCTGGAAGGCGCGCACGATGTCGATGATTCCGGTGGTCATCGCCCAGATGCCGGCGAAGATCAACAACGTGTACGCGCGGACAACGAAGAACTGCCCGCTGACCCAGAACGCGAGCACGGTCATCATGATGCCGCTGAGCAGGGTCAGCCACCACAGGTCGTTGACCGGCCGCTCGGAGAAGGCCTGCACCATCCACATCACGCCGATGAGCAGGAACACGAAACCAAGGATGTCGGCGAATCCGGCAAAGGTGGCCACGGGGTGGATCAGTGCCACGATCCCGGACGCTCCCAGGAGCACCGAGAAGATCGCCCAGATCCACCGGCGCGGCCGGTCGACAGCAGCGAGGACGGACTCCTGGGCGGCGAACAGTAGAAACATGAGTCCGGTGAGGATTCCGACGGTGGTGACCGAAGCCTGATCGAACTTCAGCACGACGGCGGAGATCACGACCCAGAACACGCCCGCCAACAGCTCCACCCACCAGTACGAGGCGGCCTTCACGAATACGGGTCCGAGGCCGAGACCGGGGCCAACCGGCATCTGGCCGTTGGCTGGCTCGCCCGGGCCGTGCACGCTCTGCTGGGGGTCGGCGTGAGCAAACCGCTCCCGTCCGCTACCACGCAGGAAACGTGACGAGGTCTTGTTCTGTGTGTACGACATTGCGTTGCCTTTCTGTTGTTTGTTGTCTGGCACGCCTACGCCGAACAGCCTGCTCAGCGGTGCGATGAGCCGTCGTCACGCATTTCGAGTGATTCCGAGCAAACGGAGCTCGGCGGTGAGCGCGTGGGCGGACGTGAGCCTCAATCACGCAAATCGCGTGATGTGCCCTCATCGCTCGTGTCGACATGCTCACGCTCCGTGAACTCCCTACCAACACGCAAGGAGCCTGTATGTCCAATGACACCGCGATCGTCGAAGCGATCCGCGCGACGCTCGAGCGCGACGACCGCATACCCCATCCCGTGGAGGTTGCGATCTCAGAACGACACGGCACGGTGATCCTGAGAGGCAGCGTCGGCAGCTTCCAGCAGCGGCGAACGGCGGTGAAGATCGCCCGCTGCGCGCAGGGCGTTCTGGCCGTCGAGGACGAGCTGTGGGTTGATCCACGGGATCGCTGGCAGGACAACGAGATCCGTGGCGCTGCGCTGCAGGCGCTGATGTCGAGCGACCCGGTTCCCGGCGACCGGATTGACGTCACCGTGGTCGACGGCTGGTTGACCCTCAAGGGTGAGGTCAAGCACCAGGACGAGACCGTCGCCGCGTTCGATGCTGTGTGCGGGCTGCCCGGGGTCGGCGGAATCACGAACGAGATCAAGGTCATCACCGCCGGCGTCGCCGGCTGACCCGTCGCCGGCCCGCACGATCATGGCGAAGCGTTCGACTGGCCCCGTCGCGTTGGTGGCGGGGCCAGCGCGTCAGTCTCCTCCGCCAAGCGTTCTGCGACGATGATTCGTGCGCCAGCCTCCACCGGCGCGGGTGCGAGAAGGCCTGAGGGGAGTTGCCCAGGTGACGGGCGGTCACAATCATCCCAAATGCGTGACGACCGCTCACCCGCCTGACCTTCAGGCTGCTCACATGACAAATCAACACCCCACATCCAACGGGCCGACCACCAGCATCGTGGACGGCCAAAACGTGATCGCCGTCTCATTCGACGACGATCGCGAGGCGTATCACGCACTAACCCTGCTCAAGGAGCTCGACTCCCAGCAACGGGTCGACCTGCAGGAGGCCGTCGTCGTCGTCCGCGGCGAGGACGGACAGCTGGTCGAGAAGGACGGGACCGAGTCGGCGGGACTGGTCGGCACGGCGAGCGGAGGCCTCATCGGGCTCTTGCTCGGGATCATCGGCGGACCCCTCGGGGTGCTGATCGGCGGGGCAACCGGGCTGATGGTCGGCTCGCTGTACGACCTGGCCGACTACGAGGAAACCGACTCGGCGCTGGGCGCGATCTCAAGCTCGGTCCAGGTCGGTCGCACCGCGCTGCTGGCGGTGGTCGTCGAGGGCAGTCCCGACGTCATCGACGCTGAGATGTCCGGCGTTGGCGGCACGGTCTTGCGTCGATCCGTCGCCGACGTCGAGGCTGAGATCGCGGTGGCGGAGGAGGCCGAACGGAAAGCCAAGCATGAAGCCCGCAAGGAGCTAATGCGTTCGCGCCACGAGCATGACAAGGCGACCGTCAATGCGAAGGTCGACGCGCTGAAGTCAAAGGTTCACCGCGGCAA
>DASYFZ010000612.1:0-3005 GCA_036000295.1 Solirubrobacteraceae bacterium | reverse complement strand
ACGTACAGCAGCCGGCGCTCCTCCTCGATGCTCTCGCTGGTGCCCGCCGACATGCAAGCCGGGAAGTTTCCGTCGTACAGGGCAAGCACGTGCACGGCGCCCCATTCGAGCCCCTTGGCGGAGTGGATCGTTGACAGCACCAGGTAATCCTCGTCTAGATGGGGCGGTCCCGCCAAGTCCGAACTGGATTGAGGCGGGTCGAGCGCGAGCTCGGCGGCGAAGTGACCGAGGTCCGGAGCCTCGCGCGCTGCCGCCACCAACTGCTCGAGATCGGCGAGCCGGACGGCGCCGTCCGGATATCGCGCGGCGACGAGCGGCGCCAGCGCGTCGCGCAGGGCCTCAGCGCCGACGCCGGTCGCGACCGGCCCGCGGGCGGTGCGCAGTGCTTCGATCACGCTGTCGGCGGAGTCGCGGACCGAGCCGGGCAGATGCTCGCGCGCACGATCCCAGCCGGCCAGGCCGTCGGCGCCGCCCGCTTGGCCCGCGATCAGCGAGTCGAGCACGCGACGCGCCGTCACCGGGCCGACCCCTTCCAGCAGCTGCAGGACCCGAAACCAGGACAGCTCGTTGGCCGGATTGTCGACCAGGCGAAACAGCGCGATCAGGTCCTTGACGTGCGCGGCTTCGAGGTAACGCAGGCCGCCGTACTTGACGAACGGGATCTGGCGCCTGGTGAGCTCGAGCTCGAGCAGGTCGCTGTCATGCGAGGCGCGCATCAGCACCGCCTGCGCGCGCAGCTCCATTCCCTGCTCGCGTGCCTCCAGCACCCGCTCGCACACCTCGCCGGCCTGTGCCGACTCATCGCGGCAGAAGATGAGCTCCGGGCGGGCGCCCTGCTCGAGCGTGGTGCGCAGCTGCTTGCGATACGAGCGTTTTGCCTGCGCCGCGACCACGTTGGCGGTGTCGAGGATCGGCTGGCTCGAGCGGTAATTGCGCTCGAGCGTGACCAGCGTCGCCTCGGGAAAGTGGTCGGCGAATTCGAGGATGTGCTGCGGCGACGCCGAGCGCCACCCGTAGATCGCCTGCAGGTCGTCGCCGACCGCGGTGACCTCGCGGCAGCGCCTGCGCAAGCCGAGCAGGATCTCGACCTGCAGCCCGTTGACGTCCTGATACTCGTCGACGAGCACGTGGTCGAAGCCATCCTCCATGGCGGGCCCGAGCACCTCGTCGGCGGCCAGCGCGCGCCAGTACAGCAGCAGGTCGTCGAGGTCGATCACGCCGAGCGCGCGCTTGCGGGCGGTGTAGGCCTTGAGCAGCGACGCGATGTCCTCGACGTGATCCTCGCACCACGGGAAGCTCTCGGCGACGACCTCCGACAGCGTTCGCTGCGCGTTGACGGTTCGCGAGTAGATGTCCAACAGCGTGCTCTTCTTCGGGAAGCGGCGCTGGCGCTGAGCGTGGCCGTGCTCCTCGCGGATCAGGTCGAGCAAATCGGCCGCGTCGCCCGCGTCGAGCACGGCGAAACCGGGCGCGAGGCCGAGCGACGCCGCGTGCATGCGGACGAACCGGTGGGCGACTGAGTGAAAAGTGCCGCCGAGCACGCCGCGCGAGCCGGACGGGATCGGGGCCAGCGCGCGAGCGCGTTGCAGCATCTCCCGCGCCGCGCGTCGCGTGAACGTCAGCAGCAGGATCCGCTCGGGCGCCACCCCCTCGTTCACCAGCCATGCCACGCGCGAGCACAACGTCGTCGTCTTGCCGGTGCCCGCACCGGCCAGGATCAGCAGCGGGCCGCCGGGGTGGGTCGCCGCGGCGCGCTGTTCGGGGTTGAGCTGATCGAGCCACGGCTGGGTGTCCGTGGCTGTGGCGGCTGCGGTGGCGAACACGTGTTCCGCCAAGCTAGGTGCCGCTTCGGACGGATTGCAAGCGCTCAACCGCAGCGGAGCGGTTAGCCTCCAGGGCGATGCGAGCGAGGCGCCTGGCAGCCCTGATCTTGAGCGCCTCGGCCATCGCCGGGTGCGGCAGGACGACGCTGCTTCACACCAGCTCAGCCTCGTCGAGCACGAGCTCGCAGTCCTCTGCGACCGGCGGCGGGACGGCGACGACGAGCACGACAACGACGGCGCCGGCGGGCACGGTGAAGAGCGCCGATGGCAAGTTCGCGACGGTGGTGCCGGACGGCTTCGCCAACGCTCTGGGCAGCGTCCAGGCGACGATCAAGATCCAGTACCTCGCGGCCGCGCCGTCGCACGACGGCTTCGCGACGAACATCAACGTCGTCGCCGAGCCGAGCGGGGCGCAGTCGAGCATCGACAAGATCACGGGCTTGGAGGTCGCCGGGGTCAAGCGTGCCGAGCCTCAGGCGCACGATTTTTCGCAGATCCAGTCGCTCACGGTCGATGGGCAGCCCGCGCGCGCGATCGACTACCTCAGCCTGCCCGACAAGCACCGGCTGCTCCATCAGTACCAGGTGTTTGTCGCCAAGAGCGGCGCGATCTACACGATCACCTACTCCGCGCTTCCCAGCGACTACGACGGCAATCTTGCCGCTGTCAAGCAGGTCACCGACGGCTGGCACTGGCTCTCCTGACGCCCCCGGCGCAGGCCCGGCTCGGTCGTTGGGCCTAAGACCAAGTGCGTCTGGAAACCGGGCGCAGACTTCTCCAGCATTGATCGCCTGGAAAGGATCGCCTGGACAATGAAGGAGCACGAAATGACCAGCGCACAGACAGCCAGCCGGCAGATCACCGAAGAAGTCACCTCGTGGGAGGGCGTCGAAGCCGGTTACGGCCGCCGCGGAGAGTTCGCCTTCAAGGTAGGCCCGCGCGAGGTCGGGCACCTGCACGGTGACCACGCCGCACACTTCTTCTTCCCCAAGGATGTCTGGCACCGCCTGTTCGACGAGGGCCGCGTCATTCACCACCCGGTGTTCCCCGACAAGGAGGGACCGGCCGCGCGCCGGATCGAGGACCAGTCAGACGTCGACGACGTGATCGAGCTGATGCGCCTCAATTACGACCGGATCATCGAGCGCCGCGCCGCAGGACAGGCGGCGTCGTGACCCGGTT
>DASYFZ010000556.1:0-3706 GCA_036000295.1 Solirubrobacteraceae bacterium | reverse complement strand
CGCCGAGGCTAATCGTTTCGCGCCGGTCGGGTCCGGTTAGCCTTGTCGTGTGAGCACAGGCAAAGCACCGAGCGGCGGTACGCCGGCCGCTCCCCCGAAAGAGAACATGCTGCCGCGGCGCGGTCGCCGGCGCTACGGCGTCGAGCGCGTATTCATGCGCGTGATCGCCACCGGCGGGATCATCGCGATTGGCGTCGCGCTCGCGGCGATCCTCGCCTCCAGCGACGTGCAGGGCTGGATCATCGGCCTGGTGGTTGCGTGCGTGAGCGTGGTGCTGTCGGCCGTGCTCTGGTCGTCGCGCCAGGTCTAGTTTCCGGAATCTCGTACTGTGGAGGTCGTGGAGTCTGGGGCGGCCATAAGCACGCGCGGGTTGTCGAAGTCGTTCGGAGACGTTCGAGCGCTGTGCGACGTCGACATCGACGTCGCGCGCGGGACCGTGCTCGGGCTGCTCGGGCCTAACGGCGCGGGCAAGACGACGTTCGTGAGGATCCTCACGACGCTGCTGGAGCCCGACGGCGGCACCGCTTCCGTCGCGGGCCTCGACGTCGTCCGCGACGGGGCCAAGCTGCGCGAGCAGATCGGACTAGCCGGCCAGTACGCGGCCGTCGACGAGAACCTGACCGGGCTCGAGAACCTGACGATGGTGGGCCGGCTGTACGGCATGCCACGCCGCAAAGCACGCGCCCGCGGCGAGGTGCTGTTGCAACGCTTTGACCTTGTCGACGCGGCGCGCCGTCCCGTGAAGACCTACTCCGGCGGCATGCGCCGCCGCCTCGACCTCGCCGCGGCGCTGGTCGCCGAGCCGCCCGTTCTGTTCCTCGACGAGCCCACGACCGGCCTCGATCCCCGCAGCCGGATCGCGCTGTGGGACGTGATCGAGGAGCTCGTGTCGGAGGGGACGACCGTGCTGCTGACGACCCAGTACCTCGATGAGGCCGATCGCCTCGCGGACCGGATCGCGGTCATCGACCACGGTCAGGTGATCGCCGAAGGAACGTCCGACGAGCTCAAGGACAGGATCGGGGGCGAGCGCCTCGAGGTCACGCTTGACGACGCGGCCGACATTCCCGCCGCGATCAGCGCGCTTGAGTCGATGTCCGATGAGCGGCCCGAATGCGACGGCCCCGTCGTACGGCTTCCCGTGCGTGAGCACCGCGGAGCGATCGTCGAGGCGGTGCACAAGCTGAGCGACGCCGGCATCGGTGTCGATGACCTCGTGCTGCGCCGGCCGACGCTCGACGACGTGTTCCTGACCCTGACCGGACACGCCGCGGAAGAGGACGCGCAGGAGGAAACCGCCGCCGCATGAGACGCCTCGTGACCGACACGCTCGTGATCGCCGAGCGCAACCTGATCCGCCTCCCGCGCGCGCCCGATCTGCTGCTCGCGTTCACGGTGCAGCCGATCATGTTCGTGCTGCTGTTCCGCTACGTGTTCGGCGGCGCGATCCAGACGCCGGGCTACTCGTACGTCGACTTCCTGATCCCGGGGATCATCGTTCAGAACATCGCGTTCGGCGGCTTCGTCACGGCGCTTGGCCTCAACGAGGACGTCCACAAGGGCCTGATCGATCGCTTCCGCTCGTTGCCAATGGCGCGTCCCGCGGTGCTTGCGGGTCGCACGACCGCCGACATCGTCACGAACACGCTGTCGATGACGGTGCTGCTGATCACCGGCGTGATCATCGGGTTCACGTTTCACACGAACTTCTGGCACGCGATTGCAGGCGTCGGCCTGCTGCTGCTGTTCGGCTACGCGTTCTCGTGGGTGTTCGCGTATCTGGGACTGCTCGTCTCCAGCCCCGAGGCGGCGAACTCGATCGGGTTCATCGCGGTCTTCCCGCTGACGTTCATCTCCTCGGCGTTCGTCCCGGTCGCGTCGATGCCCGAGCCGCTGAAGTCATTCGCGATGGTCAACCCCTTCACGTACGTCGTCGACGCGATGCGTTCGCTGTGGCTCGGCGCTCCGGCTGGTAACCACGTGTGGGGAGCGGTCGTCTGGTCGCTCGTGATCCTCGCCGTGTTCGCGCCGCTCGCGGTCGCTAGGTATCGGAAGGCGGCAGGGCGCTCGTAAACGCCGCGATCGCCTCGGTGGTCTGGTCGGGAAGCTCGGTCGGCGGCGAGTGCTGGCAGTCGAGGTGTACGCGAGTGACCGGGCCCTGGGCTCGCTGCTCGATTGAGTCAAGCTGCGCCATCGTTCCGTACTGGTCTTCCGTGCCCTGGATCAGCAGGAGCGGTGCTCGTATTGCCGGGAGCTCGTCTTCGATGTTCCACTGCGGGAACTCCGGGTGCAGCCACACGTCGTTCCAGCCGTAGAACGCGGCGTCGGGATCGCGGTGGTGGCGCGCCATTCGGTCACGTAGGTCGGTCGTCTCGAAGGTCTGCTTGGTCTGGCGGATCTCGGCCAGGCACACGTCCTCGACGAATGCGTGCGGCGCGATCGCGACGACCGCGGTGACGGGGTGATGCGCGGCATAGATCAGGGCGATCGAGGCGCCGTCGCTGTGTCCGACGAGGAGCGGCGCTTCGACCTCGAGCTTGCCCAGCAGCTCCGGCAGAACCTCGAGCGCCTCCTCGTGCATGAAGGTGGGCGTGCGCGGCTTCGGGGGCGGGTCAGACTGGCCGTGTCCGTAGCGCGAGAACGCGATCGTCCGGCGGCGGGTGGCGGTGGCGAGCCGCTCTTCGAAGCCTCGCCAGAGACCCACCGAACCAAGGCCTTCGTGGAGCAGCACGAGCGCCGCTTTGCCGTCCTCGCCGGGGATGTCGAGCAGCTCGATATCGCCCCCGGACAGCACCAGCTTTCCCTGCCCGTCGTACACCCGTTCCCTTTCATCTTGACTTGCGTCCGCGCGCATATAGTGTGGCAACTCGCCTGCCGGTCGGAGAGCGGAGGGAACGATGGAACGGCGCAACGCAAGCACGTTGCTCGACGGGGTCCTAGAGGCCGGTCGATCGGACGAGATCGCGCTGGTCACGGAGGAGGGGATGGTCTCCTACGGCGAGCTTGGGCGGATGGTCGCCGCCGTCGGGTCCTACCTGAACGGCCTCGGCGTGCAGCGCGAGCAGCGTGTGCTGATGGTGCTCGACGACTCGGCGGCGTTTCACGCGACGTTCCTCGGGGCGATGCGGATCGGTGCCGTGCCCGTACCGGTCAACCCGATGGACCGCGTCGACAACCACGTCTACTACCTCGAGGACAGCTACGCGAAGGTGCTCGTGATCGAGGCGCCGCTATTGCCGAGCCTCGAGGCGATGCTCGCCGCCCGGCCCGACGTCCAGGTGGTCGTGGTCGGCGGCGAGGTCGGCCGCCACACTCAGTTCGACTACATCGTCGCCGACGGAGACGATCTGCGAGCGCCGGTCGACACGCATCAGGACGACATGGCGTTCTGGCTCTACAGCTCGGGCTCCACGGGCCGGCCCAAGGGAGTCGTCCACAGCCATCGCAACATCGGCGTGACGGCCGATACGTACGCGCGCAACGTATTGCGGATCGGACCGGATGACCTCTGCTACTCGACGACGAAGCTGTTTCACGCATATGGCCTGGGGAACAGCCTGTCGTTCCCAATGTCGGTCGGGGCCGCGGCCGTGCTCGTGCGCGGGAGGTCGGCGCCGGGGCGGATCTTCGAGACGGTCGAGCGGACGAAGCCGACGCTGTTCTTCTCGGTGCCCGCGCTGTACGCGGCGATGGTCCGCGCGCCCGG
>DASYFZ010000495.1:0-2295 GCA_036000295.1 Solirubrobacteraceae bacterium | reverse complement strand
TCTTGAAAACCCCGAGATCGAGGTGATCGAGGCCGTAGCGCTCGGCGACGGCATGAGATAGCTGCTCGGGCGTGATCGCGCCCTCGTCAAGCAGCATGCGCTCGGGCGCCGCGCCGGTCGCGCGCGCCTTATCTGTCGCATACGCGACCCTCGCCTGGTCGACGTAGCCGAGCTCGACCAGCACATCGGTCAGAAACCGGCTCGATCCGCCCCGGCGCCGGGGTGGCCGGATTCCGGTCCACGCCTCGGCCGGCCCCTGAAGCGCTTCAGCGGCGACGGCGTGGAGATGAGAGCGGTGGTCGGTCACGAGCGTTTGCGGTGGTCGGTCACTGGCGTTTGCGGTGGTCGGTGACTGGCGTTTGCGGGTCGGTCACTGGCGATCGTCCGTCACGGAATTTGCAGGCCCGCGCGCATGGCGTCGATCGGCGCCGTGCGGCCGGTGAAAAGTTCGAAGCTGAGCGCGCCCTGGCCGAGTAGCAGCGCGAGTCCGTCGACGACGGCGATCTCACGCTCACGCGCGGCCTGCGCGAGCGGCGTTTCAGATTCCCTGTACACGAGATCGACCACGCAGTGATAGTGGTCGAGGTCATCGGCACTGACCGGTAGCGCCTTGAACGTAAGATCGCCTGCATCTAGGCCGATTGAGGTGCAGTTGACCAGCATGTCCGCCGGCTCGATCAGCTCGACGGGGGTGCCGCCAAGCTCTGTGCACAGCTCCCGGGCGCGCT
This sequence comes from Solirubrobacteraceae bacterium, assembly GCA_036000295.1. Lineage (GTDB taxonomy): Bacteria > Actinomycetota > Thermoleophilia > Solirubrobacterales > Solirubrobacteraceae > Palsa-465. Next base: position 1,567 of record DASYFZ010000495.1, on the reverse strand, counting down.
CGGCGGTCCGGTTCCAGACCCGCACGTCGGCCGCGCCCGCGTCCAGCAGCGCCCACACCGCGGCGCGGGCGCTGCCACCTGCGCCGAGCACCAGCGCGGTCTTGCCCGCCGGCGCGAACGGCAGTCCGCTCACCAGTGCCGGCGCATCGGTGTTGTCGGCTGCGATCGCGCCGTCGTCACCGAAGATCAGCGTGTTCGCGGCCCCGATCGCGCGCGCCCGCGGCGTCGGGGCGTCGGCAAGCGCCAGGGCGGCCTGCTTGTGCGGCAAGGTCACGTTGGCGCCGCGAAAACCGGCCCCCGGCAGCGCCGAGACGGTCTCCGTGAACAGCGCGGGCGCGACCGGGAGCAGCTGGTAGCGCCAATCTGCAAGGCCCACCGCGGCCAGCGCGGCGTTCTGCATCGCCGGCGAGCGACTGTGCCCGACCGGCCAGCCAAGGACGCCCAGTCGCGTGCGGGTGCTCCCAGTCATAAAGCCTCAACCACCCGACCGTAACCGTCAACCAGAGGGTGAGACTCTAATTGCACTTCTCGGGCGAGCGCCCTCCGCGACTGGTGCGCGCGGATTGGTAGCGCTGCGCGTCGGCCAGGAACTTCGAGTAGCTGGACTCGAACACGTGCTCGCCGTTGCCACACGGCTTTACGACGAAGAACAGGTAATTCGTGTGGGCCGGGTGCGCGGCGGCCTGGATCGAAGCGAGCCCGGGGCTGTCGATCGGCCCGGGCGGAAGGCCCTTGCGGTTGCGCGTGTTGTAGGGCGAGCCCGAGTTCAGCTGCGAGTCGGTGAGCGGCCTGGTGTAGTTGCCCGTCGCAAATCGCGTCGTCGCGTCGATCTGCAGGGGCATCCCCAGGCGGAGCCGGTTGTAGATCACCGAGGCGATCAACGGACGGTCGTGCGCCGTCTCTGCCTCGGCTTGGACGAGCGAAGCGATCGTGAGCACGTCAAACGGCGTCAGGTGCTTGCTCTTCGCGTAGCCGAGGTTGACCTTCCTGAACTGCTGGCGGAACGTGTTGAGCTGGTCTGTGACCAGCGCCGACACGCCGATCGGGTCGCGCAACTGGTAGGTCGAGGGGAACAGGAAGCCCTCCAGCGTGCTCGTCGACTTGGGGGCGCCGTACCGGCGCGGGTCAAGCAGCGGCGAATGCCGCGTCGCGGCGAGGTAGCTCCCGCGGATCTTCTGCGAGCGCAGCAGCGCGTTGATCTGGCTGCGGGTCCTGCCCTCGACGATCGTCAGATTGCTCACCTTAGCCGCGGGCGGCGCCGTGGTGAGGATCTTCAGGACGTCGCCGTAGCTCATGCCCTGGCGCAGGTGGTACGTCCCCGACCGCAGGTCGCCGCGGTCGCCTGCCAGCGTGGCGCGCAACTCGAAGAAGAAGGCCGAGGAGATCACGCCGTCGTGCTCGAGGATCTTGCCGATCGCGCTCGCTCCGGAATCGCGCGGGATCGTCACGGTCACCGGCGCGTGGCCGCTGGAGTGAAACGGCTGGAACAGCTGCACGAGGAACCACACCGCGGCCAGCGCGCCGGCCACCGCGACGACGGCCAGGACGCGCCCGCCGATCGAGTGCT
>DASYFZ010000494.1:0-3358 GCA_036000295.1 Solirubrobacteraceae bacterium | reverse complement strand
AGGCGCGAGCGAGCGGGACGGCGAACACGGCGCCCATGCTGGCGCGCACCGCCTTGGGGCCGAACGGGTCCGCGGTGCCGGGGCCAAATGCCACCGACGCGGCGCCGAACGCCTGGGCGGATCGCAGGACTGCACCCACGTTGCCGGGGTCGCCAACTCCGTGCAGGTACACACACAGAGGCCCGACCGGCGCCGCAGCCCACCGCTCCTCGTAGACGGCGAGCGCGCGAGTGCCGGAGCCGAGCCCGGAGGCGCTGGCCAGCAGCTCGGGCTCGACCTCGACCCCAGGCAGGCCGCTGCCGGCAGCGCAATACCGCTCGACGGGCTCCCAGCCGGCCGCGTCGGCCGCCGCCAGCAGATCCTCACCCTCGGCGACGAACCTCGCTGCACGGTCGCGCGAGCGCCGCCGCTGGCTGAGCTTGCGGATCTCCTTGAGCTTGGCGTTGTGCTGGCTTGTGATCGTCATCTCGGGCTATGGGAACAAAAAAGGCGCCCTCCCTGGGGGAGCGGCGCCCGTTGGCGGTGCTGGTTTGGTCGGCGTTCGTCAGCCGGCCGCCAGCGCCTCGCGGGCGCGGTCGGCAAAGCGTCGGAAAGTGTCGGCATCGCGGACCGCGATGTCGGCGAGCATCTTGCGGTCCACCTCGACGCCGGCTAGCTGGAGGCCGTGCATGAACTGCGAGTACGACATCCCCGACTGGCGCGCCGCGGCGTTGATGCGGGTGATCCACAGCCTGCGGAAGTCGCGCTTGCGGTTACGACGGTCGCGATAGCGGTACTGGTCCGCCTTGAGCACCGCCTCCTTGGCGACCCGGTAGTGCCGGCTGGCGTCGCCCCTGTAGCCCTTGGCCATCGCCAGCGTGGCGCGGCGCTTCTTGCGAGCGTGGACGGAGCGCTTGACGCGGGTCATTTGTGCTTGGCTCCGAGCAACGTCTTGACGCGCGGCTCATCGTGCTTGGAGATTTCCACGGGTCGGCCCATCGCCCGCTTGCGCTTGGGCGACTTCTTCTCGAGGATGTGGCTCGTGAAGGCGTGACGGCCGCGCACCTTGCCGGTGGCGGTCAGCCGGAAGCGCTTCTTGGCGCCTGAATGTGTCTTCATCTTCGGCATGCCGGAGGCGCCTAGTAAAGCAGACGGCGGGCGGCGGGCCGCCTGGCCGGGTGCAATTTCGCCGTCAGGCGTCGGCTTCGTCTGAAGCGACGGTCGGCGAGGCGGCGGCGTCGGCCTCGTCGGAGGGCTCTGAGCCCGAACCGTTGCGGCGGCTGCCGTTGCTGGCGTCGGCCTCGGCCTCCGCCTCTGCGCGGGCGCGGTCGCGACGGCTGCCCTTGCCGCGCGACTCGGCGTGGTCGTCTTCGTCGTCGTGCTGGTCCTTCTCGCCCGCCAGCACCGCCTTGGACGGCGCCAGCATCATCGTCATGTTGCGCCCGTCCTGGATCGGCGACTGCTCGACGACTGCGAGCTCGGACAGCTCTCCGGCAAGACGGTCGAGCAGGGCGGTCCCGCGCTCGGGGTGGGTCACCTCACGACCGCGGAACATGATCGTGACCTTGACCTTGTCCTTGCCGAGCAAGAAGCGCGTGATGTGGCCCTTCTTGGTGTCGTAATCGTTCTGCGCGATCTTCGGGCGGAACTTGATCTCGCGGATCGTGATCTGCTGCTGATGGCGCCGGGCGGCCTTTTGCTTCTGGGCCTGCTCGTACTTGTACTTGGAGTAGTCCAGCACGCGGCAGACGGGCGGCCGCGCTTCGGGAGCCACCTCGACGAGGTCGAGATCGCGCTGTTGCGCGTAGGCGAGAGCCTCGGATGTCTTGATGACTCCGATCTGCTTGCCATCTTCGCCAACGAGCCGGACCTCGGGCACGCGAATCCGGTCGTTGATCCGAGTCAGGTCCCGCTCAGGCGGGCGCCGGTCGAATTTTCTCGGGACCGGCACTAGTTGCGGAAAGGACCTTGCGTCAAGCGGCGCCGGGCCGTATGTGATGAAGCACTTGGATCAACGAAACCGAGTATAGCGGCGAAGTTCGGTCGTCAAGGGGGTTTTTGGTTTCGATCGCGGCCCGGGCCAATGCGCCCGTCACCTGCTCGCGCGCGCCTTAACTTCCCCCGCAAGGCGCTCGATGAATGCTTGCACTCCCAACGAGCCCTCATCGCCCTTGCGATGCTCGCGCAGCGAGATCTGCCCCGCCTCCTGCTCGCGATCGCCGACCACCGCCATGTACTGGATCTTTCGAAGCTCGGCGTCGCGGATCTTGCGCGCGATCGACTCCGTGCGGTCGTCGACCTCGCCTCGCACCCCGGCGGCCTGCAGTTGTTCGACGACCTGCCGGGCGTACGGGATGTGGCGATCGGCGATCGGCAGCACGATCGACTGCACCGGCGCGAGCCACAGCGGCAGCTCGCCCTCGAGATGCTCGAGCAAGATCCCGATGAAGCGCTCGTATGACCCCATCAAGGCCCGGTGGATCATCACCGGTCGATGCTCGGCGTTGTCCGCGCCCGTGTAGGAGAGGTCGAAGCGCTCGGGGAAGTTGTAGTCGAGCTGAACCGTGCCGAGCTGCCAGGAGCGGTTCAGCGAGTCGGTCATATGCAGGTCGATCTTGGGTCCGTAGAAGGCGCCGTCGCCCTCGTTGAGGTCGTACTCGAGGCCCTGTGACTCGAGCGCGCTGGTCAAAGCCGCCTCGGACACGTCCCACAGGGCGTCGGACCCGATCCGCTCCTCGGGTCGTGTCGAGAGCTCGACCCGGACGTCGATCCCGAACACCGCGTAGGTGGCGAACGCGAACTCCAGGCACCCCACGACCTCCTGCTGGATCTGATCCTCGGTGCAGAAGATGTGGCCGTCGTCCTGGGCGAAGTGCCGCACCCGCAAGAGACCGTGCAGCGTCCCGCTGGGCTCCCGGCGGTGCAGCAGACCTGGTTCGGAGTACCGCACGGGCAAGTCCCTGTAAGAGTGGCGCTGCAGCGAGTACAGCTGGCAATGCCCCGGGCAGTTCATCGGCTTCAGCGCCATCGCCCGGTCCTCGTACTCGGTGACGAACATGTTGTCGCGGTACTTGTCCCAGTGCCCGGAGATCTTCCACAGCGAGCTGTCGTACAGCTGCGGGGTCTTGACCTCGGTGTACCCGCGGGTGCGGCCCATCTCGCGGCTGAGCGCCACGAGCGAGTTGAACACTTCCGTCCCGGCTGGAAGCCAGAACGCCGAGCCGGGCGCGACGTCGGAGAACGTGAACAACCCCAGCTGCGGGCCGAGCCGGCGGTGGTCGTTGGCGCGGGCGCGCTCGAGCCGCTCCAGGTGGGCCTGGAGGTCCTTGGGTGAGAAGAACGCAGTCCCATACACGCGCGTGAGCATCGGCTTGCTGGA
>DASYFZ010000491.1:0-11747 GCA_036000295.1 Solirubrobacteraceae bacterium | reverse complement strand
AAGATCCCGGTCCCGATCGGCACCAACCCGATCGGGCTGGCGGTCGTTCCGGCGCGCTAGTCCGCCGGCCAGCGTTTGCGATCGAGATCCTTCTCGCGTCGGCATCCGCGGCCAGCCCGCGCCCATGTCGCGCCTACGCCCGCTCCGCGACGACGACGAGGTACTCGCACCGCAGCTCCACGCTGTCGCCCCCCTCGTCCCGCGCCGCGACGAGCTCTGCGAGGTCGCCGCGCAGCTGCCCCCAGCGTCCTTCGCGCTGCAGGCGCGGCTGCTCGCTGACGACGTGGCCCGCGGTCCGGGTCAGGAAGTCGACCGCCGCGGCTCGATCGCGGAAGGACAGCGCGAGCGACTCGGTGGTCGTCGTCCGGGTGTCGATCCGGTGACGCCCGAGCAACTCGGCGACGGCGGCGGCGTCGCCCCAGCGGCTCGGCGGCGCCCCGCCCGGGGGCGGTGGCGGCAGGTACGGGGCGAGCGCCGCCCCCATCGCCGGCATGAAGCTTCCGGGCATCCACGCGGCGAGCGCGAGCCGCGCCTCGGGGGCGCAGCAGCGAGCGAGTGCGGCGGCTGCGGCATCGTGATCGGGCGCGTACATCACTCCGAACGCTGACACGACGACCGAGAATGCCGCTCGCTCGAGTAGTGCCGATTCGATGTCTGCTTGGACCCAATCGACGTCGAGGTTGGCGCTGTGAGCGCGGGCTCGAGCGATGTCGAGCAGTCGCGGCTCGAAGTCGAGGCCGACCACGTTCGCTCCGCGGCTCGCCGCTCGCAATGCGGCGTTCCCGGTTCCGGTCGCGACGTCGAGAACGCGATCGGAGTCGTTGACGCCGGCGAGATCCACGACGGCGTTCGCGGCCGGCTCGAGGCGCTCGGCGATCAGCGCGTACTCACCGACGCCCCAGGTCGTGGCGGCGTCCGCGGTCATCGCGGCGACGGGGAGATGCGCAGCATTGCGCAAGCTTCGCACGACAAAGGCGAGATCCGGGGTGGGAGATCTCATGCGACCGCCTGAAACCGTCGCCGCGCGGGCATCCGGGCAGTACCGTTTTCGCGCCATGAACGAGCCGCTGCGCCTAACGATCGACTACAAGACCGGCGACGACGGCTGGATCATCGCGTCAGTGCCCGAGGTGCCCGGCGCCCACAGCCAGGGGCGGACGCGAAAGGAGGCGCGCGCGAACGTGATCGACGCGCTGCGCGGCGTGCTCGAGCTGCGGCTCGGCGAGCATGCGATCAACGAGCCCGGTGGCGATCGCGAGCGGCTCGAGCTGACGATCGCTTAGCCGGCCGACGATGTGCCGGGCGTAAGATCGGCTCATGTCGAAATCCATCGAGGACTTCAAGGGGATGCCGCCTGCGCGGCGGGCCGGCGTCTCGGCCCTGATCGCCGTAGCGCTCGCGCTGGTGTTCACCGCCGAGCGCGACATCCAGCGCCGCCCGAGCTCAGAGGTGCGCGGGAACAAGCTGCTCTGGCGCGTGCTTTGCCTCAACGCGGTGGGCGCGGTCGGCTACCTCTTGTGGGGACGCCGAGAGTCGTCCTGAGCTCGGCCGCCGGCTAGCTCGGGCAAACGTCCCAAACCGGAGCGTCAGCGGGTCGCGCGGGACCTTTGCTCCGTGGGATGGAGCGAACATCCCACGGGGGGTGGACGCCTGCGTCGAGCGGGACGTTTGCCCGCCGCGCGACCCGGACGAGTGGGACGTTTGCCCGCCGCGCGACCCGGACGGTTGACACCTTGGCTGCCTATGCCTAGAGTATCTGGGTATGGACCCGCACGGCCACCTCGACGGGATGCTCCTGGCGATCGCCGCCGACGGGCCGGTGCACGGCTATGCGGCCGCGCAGGCCCTCGCGCAACGCAGCGGCGGCGTCTTCGACCTGCCGGAGGGGACGATCTATCCGGCCCTGCACCGGCTCGAGCGGGCGGGGCTGCTTCAGAGCGGCTGGTCGACGTCGTCGGGCCGCCGGCGCCGCGTCTACCGGCTGACCGCGCGCGGCAAGCGAGCGGTCGATCGTGAGCGGGGGGATTGGCGGCGTTTCTCTGCGGCGGTCGAGGCTGTGATGACATGAGCGCCTTCCTCGACCGACTCGATCGCGAGCTCGCCAACCGCGGGGTCCGGCGCAGCCTCCGGCGACGCATCGCGCTCGAGTACGCCGACCACCTTGCCTGCGACCCCGAGACCGAAACGCGCCTGGGTGATCCGGGAGAGCTCGCCGGCGCGTTTGCCGCGGAGCTGGCCGCCGACGACGCGCGGCGCGGTGTCCGCAACGCATTCATCGCGCTGGCGCTCGCCGCGCTCGCACTCGTAGCCGGACAGCTGACGATCGCCCCGGCCGGCGGTTACCCCGGATACAACAACGGGCTGTCGACCGCGCTCGCCGTGCCGACGATCCTGACGATCTTGATCGCGCCGCAGATCGCGCTCGTGGCCGGATTGCTGGCCGCGTTGCGCGCGCTTCGAACGCGCCGCAGCCGGCGACTTCCCGACGCGGAGGTCGCGCTGATCCGCCGCCGGTCCGCGGTCGCTGTCGGCGCCGGTCTCGCCACATGCGCTGCGATGGTTCTATACGCCACCGACCACGCGCAGCAGCTGGCCGGCTGGTGGGTCGCGCTCCAGGTCGGCCTGGCAGTCCTGGCCGCGGTGGCGTTGACCGCCGTCGCCGTCCAGGCGCGCAGCTCCCGTCACACCGTTGGCGCGGTGCCCGGACCGAGCGGCGGAATCGTCGACGACGTGCCGCCGCTGGCGCTAGTCGCAGCGCACCCGCGTGGCGCCTGCGCTGCTGCGGCTGTGCTCGCCGCCGCAGCCGGCGCGGTGCTCGGCGGAATCGCCGAGCACTCCCTGATCGAGGGCCTCGAGCGCGGGGCGTTCGAGGGGATCGTCGTCGGCGTTTGCCTGGCGCTGGCGGTCAGGCTCTCGACGGGCGTCGCCGCGCGAGGTCGAGCTCCTCAGAGCTGACCTCGTGACCTGCGGCGCAGCGGAGCTCGACCGCGACGGGCTCGCCGCAGTCGCGATGCAGGAGCTCGACGGGGCCGCCGCGATCATCGAGCCAGCGGTTTCCCCACTGCATCAGCGCCACTAGCGCCGGGAACAGGTCGGCGCCCTTCTCGGTCAGGCGATAGCGCTGCCTCGTGCGCTGGCCCGGCTCGCGGTAGTCCTCGCGCTCAAGCAGGCCCACGTCGACGAGCTCGCGCAGGCGAGCCGCGGTCACGGGCTCGCTGATCCCGACGCGCTCGGCGAACTCGTCAAAGCGTGTGGTCCCGTAGAAGGCCTCGCGCAGGATCAGGAACGCCGATCGCGTGCTCACCACGTCGAGCGCCTTGGCGATCGTGCAGCGCTCTGCCTTCCACCCCTCGCGTGGTGACAGGGATCCGGTCAATCGCATAGCTGCTTCCATGCCCCACATCATAGCTGACTTTCCAAAGGCTAAGTCAGCCTGGTACGATGCCTGACTATGCCCAGACTAAGCCAGCCTTCCAACGCGGTATCGAATCGGTCCCAGGCCCCCGGCTCGGGGACACGCAGAGACGCATCTCCCAACCTCGTGCTGGTGATCGTCTGCGCCGGCGTCGTGCTGGCAAGCCTCGACCTGTTCATCGTCAACGTCGCGCTCCCGCAGATGGCGGCGGACTTCCACGTCGGCGCCAACGGGCTTGCCGACATGTCGTGGGTGCTCAACGCCTACGCGATCGTGTACGCCGCGCTGCTGGTGCTGTTCGGCCGGCTCGCCGACCGCTATCGCCGCGATCGCGGCTTCCTCTTGGGCGTGGCGGTGTTCGTGGCGGCGTCGGCGGCGTGCGGCGCCGCAACAAGCCTGCCGATGCTCGTGGCATTCCGGATCGTTCAGGCCGCCGGCGCGGCGCTGCTGACCCCGACCTCACTGGGCTTGATCCTCGCGACCACCACGCCGGAGCGCCGCCATGGCGCGGTGCGGACGTGGGCGGCGGTCGGCGGGATCGCGGCCGCGCTCGGGCCCGTAATCGGCGGCGTCCTCGTGGCCGCGAGCTGGCGCTGGGTGTTCCTGGTCAACGTGCCGATCGGCCTGCTTGCGCTGCTCGTCGGCTGGCGGCGACTGCCGGCGGTGCCCGGGCACTCGGTCCCGGCGCCGGACCCGCTCGGCGCCGTGCTGATCACCGGCGGCATCGGCGCGCTGTCGCTTGGACTGGTGAAGGGCGGATCCTGGGGATGGGGCAGCGACGCGACGATCGGCGTGCTTGCGCTGAGTGCGCTCGCCCTGGGGGCGTTCACGGTGCACAACGTCGTGAACCCGAACCCACTGATCGACCGCTCGTTGTTCAAGCTGCGGCCGTTCACCGGCGCCTCGATCGTGGCGCTCCTGTTCTCGGCCGCGTTCGGGGCGATGCTGCTCTCGCGAGTGGTGTGGGCCCAGGACGTCTGGCACTGGTCGGCGCTGGCCACCGGCCTTTCGATCGCTCCGGGGCCGATCATGGTCCCGATTTGCTCGTTCCTGGTCGCCGGGCCGCTGATCGCCCGGTTCGGCCCGGGTCCGGTGATCGCCGCGGGCTCGACGATCTTCGCCGCAGGGGTGGCCTGGTGGGCGCTCGTGGCGGGCCTCCAGCCCGATTACGTGGGCGAGATGCTGGGCGGGATCCTCCTGACTGGGATCGGCGTCGGGCTGACGCTCCCGACGCTGGTGGCCACCGGCTCGGCGTCGCTGCCGGCGAGATCGTTCGCGACGGGCTCGGCGGTCGTCAACATGTTCCGCCAGATCGGGCTCGCCGTCGGCGTCGCCGTCCTGATCGCGGTGCTCGGGTCTCCGCATTCACCGGCCGCCGTGCTGACGGCGTATCAGAGGGCCTGGATCGTCACCGCAGGCATTGCGTTTGCCGGCGGGGTGGTCGGGCTCGTACTGCTGACCGCGCGCCGACGCCCGGCCGATCTCGCCGCACCAGCCGCACCAGCCGCACCAGCCGCACCAGCGGCGTCAGCCGCACAAGCCGCACCAGCCGCGACGTCGGGCTCGACCGCCTGAGGCTCCACTCGCCTACCAGTTGGTGCGCTGTGGAGCAAGACGATCCGCAAGATTGTTCGCGCAGTTTGCGAGTTCGCATTAGACTGCCGCCGTCGTGGAGGACCGGTCGAGCACGCTGCAGTTTTCGCGCGCGCTGCCAAGAACGCAGGTGGCGGTCGAATATGCACGTCGTCTGCATCAAGGACAGCGGCGCCAGGTTGACGGCCAGCCCTTCATCCTGCATCCGCTCGAGGTGGGCGCACTCCTCTACCAGGCAGGCGCGCCGGATGACGTGATCGCGGCCGGCCTTCTGCACGACACGCTCGAGAAGGCCGACGCCGCCGAGGCGGAGCTGTCCCGGATGTTCGGAGCTCACGTGACGGCTCTCGTGCTCGCGGTCACCGAGGACGATCGGATCAGCGGCTACGCGCATCGCAAGGCCGCGCTTCGCGACCAGGTCGCGACCGCGGGCGACGAGGCGCTGATGCTCTTCGCCGCCGACAAGGTGTCCAAGGCGCGCGAGCTGAGCCTCGGCAGCGGGATCGGCAAGGTCGTTCGCAGGCGGCGCTTGACGCACTACCGCCGATGCCTGGCGCTCCTGCAGGAGCGTCTGCCCGAATTTCCGCTCGTCGGAATGCTGGCGCGGGAGCTGGAGCTGCTCTCAGACCGGGGGATCGGCGAGCACGCGACCGCCCCTTGCGGGTAGCGGCAGCGAAAGCACCGGGAGCGTGAGTGACAACACGGCGCTTCCCACAGACAAACTCCCAGATGCCGCGCGGGCGAGCCCTGCTGCGCGATCCGCGCTACAACCGCGGCACGGCGTTCACGCTGCAGGAACGCAACGTTCTCGGGCTCAAAGGCCTTCTGCCGCCAGCCGTGCTGTCGCTCACCGAGCAGTGTGAGCGCGCATACGAGCAGTACCAGGCCCAGCCCACCGATCTGGCGCGCAACAGCTTCCTGGCGGCGCTGCACGACCGCAACGAGGTGCTCTATTACCGGCTGATCGAGGAGCACCTCAAGGAGATGCTTCCGATCATCTACGCGCCGGTCATCGCCCAGGCGATCCAGCGCTACAGCCACGAGTTTCAGCGCCCCAACGGCGTGTACCTGTCGATCGACGACATCGATGGCGTCGAGACGGCGTTTCGCAACTATGGGCTTGGATCCGACGACGTCGATCTGCTCGTCGCGACCGACGCGGAGGCGATTCTCGGAATCGGCGACTGGGGCTCCAACGGGATGGCGATCTCGATCGGCAAGCTCGCGATCTACACCGCCGCCGCCGGGATCCATCCCGGCCGCGTGATCCCGGTGATGCTCGATGTCGGCACCGACCGCCGGTCGCTGCTGGAAGACCCGGTGTACGTCGGCAACCGGCACGAGCGCGTGCGCGGGCGGCGTTACGACGAGCTCGTAGCGGCGTACGTCGAGACCGCATCGAGACTGTTCCCGCACGCGCTCCTGCACTTCGAGGACTTCGGGCCCTCCAACGCGCGACGGATCCTCGATCAGTACCGCGACCACGTCCGCGTCTTCAACGACGACATGCAGGGGACCGGAGCGATCACGCTCGCCGCGATCCTCGCCGGCATCCGCGTGGCGGGCTCGCGGCCGCAAGACCAACGCGTGGTGATCTTCGGGGCCGGAACCGCCGGAGTCGGTGTCGCCGACCAGATCCGCGCGGTGATGGTCGACGACGGGCTCAGCGCAGAGGAAGCAACGCGGCGGTTCTGGTGCGTTGACCGCCAGGGGCTGTTGGTCGACGACATGAGCGACCTGCGCGACTTTCAGGTGGCCTACGCCAGACCGCGCTCAGAGCTGGGCCGGTGGCGGATCGCGTCGGACAATGGCTCGATCGGCCTGGCCGACGTCGTCGCCAACGTGCACCCGACGATCCTGGTCGGAACCTCGACTCAGGGCGGGGCGTTCACCGAGGCGATTGTTCGCGACATGGCCGCCCATGCCGACCGGCCGATGATCTTCCCGATGTCCAACCCGACGGAGTTGATCGAGGCGGTGCCGGCCGACGTGATCCATTGGACCGAAGGACGCGGTCTAGTCGGCACCGGCACACCGTGGGCTCCCGTTGCCTACGACGGCGTCGACTACGAGATCGGGCAGGCGAACAACGCCCTGATCTACCCCGGCATCGGCCTTGGCACGATCGTGTCGCGGGCGAGCCGCGTGACCGATCGCATGCTGCTGGCAGCCGCGAAGGCGCTCGCGTCGCTGGTCGATGCGAGCCGTCCCGGAGCCGGTGTGCTGCCGAGCATCGAGAACCTGCGCAGCACGTCGGCCACGGTCGCGGCGGGCGTCGCGCGCCAGGCAATCGACGAGGGAGTCGCGCAGGCGGATCTCCCGGATCCGGAGCGGGCGATCCGCGATGCGATGTGGACCGCCGCGCTCACCCCGCTCGAGCTCGACTGACCACGGCGCCGCGGGAGCTATTGGCCGTCGATCAGCTTGCGCGTGGCGCTCAGCACGTCTGGCTGAAGCAGCTTCGAGCAGAACAGGCTGAAGTGGATGCCGTCGAACCGGCAGACGTGGCCGGCCACCTTTGCGCTGTAGCGATCACCGGGCGAGATCTTCTTGTCGAGGTCGACGACGGTGACGTTGGAATGCCCACGGGCGGCGTTCTGGATCATCTGGTTGATCATCCGGTGGCGCGCCGGGGAGGCCGCCGGCGAAGGAGAGCCGTCGGAGTTCGGCGGCGGGCTGGTGTACGGGATCGAGAGAAACACGATCTTGCGCCCGTCCTGACCGAGCACGCTGACGTAGCGGTCGATCTCGCTCTGGACCTGATCGTCGAACGCGCGCTGGCCGAGATGCACGACCTTGCCGTTGATCTTCCAGTTGAACTGGTCGCGATATCCCAGCTCGACGACGACGGCACGCGCGCCGAGCTCATTCGCGTTACGCGACCACTGCTGCAGCGCCGTCGGACATCCGGGCGACTGCGCCTGCCACTCACCGCCTGCATCCAGCTCGCCGGCGGTTGTGAACGCGCATCCCAGGATGCCCGCGTTGGCGACCTCGACGCCGTAGTGCTGCTCGTCGTCCATCAGGCCGAGCCCGAGCGAGTACGCGAGTGAGTCGCCGACCGCGAGGACCTTCTCCGGTGGGCAGGTATGGAACGTCAGCGTCGTCGAGCCGTGCCACTGGACCAGGTGATCGCCGAGCGTGCCGTACATCACCCCGGTGGCCTTGTTCCGCGGCAGCGGAGCCAGGCCGTACTGGCCGGTGTCCTTCAGGGGCACCTGACATCCCGGGGCGGTCCCGGTCAGCTTCGCGCTGCTCTTCGGCGGCGCTGGAGCGGCGGAGGCATCGAACCCCGGCGCCTGGGCCGAGGATGCGATCAGCAGCGCGAACACGGCACTCGCGGCCGCGACCGGAGCGAGCGTCCGAACGAGCCGAGTGGGGATCATCCGCTTGCGGATGGGTTGCTCGAGGAACACGAACGACAGCAGGCTGACGACGAGCGTGACGGCGATCCGCAGGCACAGCAGCGGCGTGCCGCTGAGGCCGGTCGCGCTCTCGTCGAGCCACAAGAACAGCGGGAAGTGCCACAGATAGATGCCGTAGGAGATCTGGCCGATCACCCTCAGAGGCGTCGCGCCCAACATTCGCGCGACGCGTGTCGCCGGCGCCAGAACGACCGCCGCGATCACCAGCGCGACGGCGAGGTCGACGCCCACCAGCCCTACCGGGTACAGCCACCCCGAGCTCGAATCGGTGAAGCACATTGCCGCCAGCACGGCGCACAGCCCGGCGATCGCGACCACGCCCAGCAGCCGTGCGCGGTCCGCGTCGGCACCCTCTTCTCGCAGCGGTGCGGCCCCGCGTCGCCGCAGGGCAAGCGCGAGCGCCAGCGCGGCGCCGGCCAGCAGACTCGCCGCCCTGGTGTCGGTGCCGTAGTAGACGCGATCCAGTCCCTTGCCGCCGTTGTAGAGGATCGCGGTGTCGATCACTGAGGCCAGCGCACCGAGGACCGTCAGGGCGAGCAGCAGCCGTAGGGCGCCGCCGCTGTCGCGATGCCGACGAGGCTGCCGGCGGCGGACGAGCCAGAACACGCCCACCAGCAGCACCGGCCAGAACAGGTAGAACTGCTCTTCGATCGCGAGCGACCAGGTGTGCTTGAGCGGCGACACCGGGCCACTGGCGGCGAAGTAGCTCGCGCCGGTCGAAATCTGATGCCAGTTGCCGGTGTAGAGCAGCGTCGAGAGCCCGGCGCCCTTGAGGTCGGGCACCGCATCCATCGGACCTGCGACCGCGTAGTACACGCCGACGACCGCGACCATCAAGAACAGAGCCGGCAGCAGCCGCCGGGCTCGGCGCGCCCAGAAGGCGCCCAGCGCGATCGTGTGGTTGCGGCGCCATTCGGAGACCAGCAGCGACGTGATCAAGAAGCCCGAGAGCACGAAGAACGCTTCCACGCCGAGGAAGCCGCCGGCGGCCCACGACACGCCGCCGTGGTACAGGAGCACGCCGCCAACCGCGAGCGCGCGCAAGCCGTCCAGCCCCGCGTGATAGCCAGATCGTGCGGGGCGGGAGGTCGTCGCCGTCCCGTTCACCCTCCTGTTGCTACCGACCCTGGCGTCGGACGGCCGCAAGGAGGCTCGCGGTACGATGGTCGGGCTTTGGGGTGCGGGGCTAATGGCGCTGACGGAGGTCGACGGCTGAGATCGATTTCGCTTGCAAACGTCCGGAAGTACGTGGGGCTTGGGCTTATCGCGTCGTTGTTGATCGGCGGGAGCGCGGTCTTCCACGGAAACTTCGCGGTGGCCGCGCAGCATCCTCGCCAGACGGTGGGCAGTACTTCGCTCGCACCGACGGCAACTGGCCCCGGGCGCTGGATCGCCGCATGGGCCGCGAGCCCTCAGGCTGCCTCTCAGCGCAGTCGGTTTGTGACTGGCTTCGACAACCAGACGGTTCGCAACGTTCTGTTTAGCAGCATCGGCGGATCCATGGTCCGGGTTCGCTTCACAAATGCGTACGGCGCGGAGCCGCTGCAGATCGGCCACGCGACCGTCGCGATACACGCTCGGGGGTCCCGTCTGGTGGCCGGAACGACGCGGCAGCTGACGTTCGCCGGGCAGCAATCTTTGACGATCCCGCCGGGCGCCGAGGCTCTGTCAGATCCGGTCCGGCTGACCGTGCGGCCGATGCAGGAGCTCGCCGTCAGCGAGTTCCTGCCGCGCCCGACCGGGCCGCCAACCGAGCACGGCGCCGCTCAGCAGTTCAACTACGTGGCATCCGGAGACCACACGGCGGATTCCGGCGCTAGCGGGGCGTTTAAGACACGCACGCTGACGTGGTACCTGGTCGATGACGTCGACGTCGTACCGCCGGCGCGAGAGACGGGGACGATCGTCGCGATCGGGGACTCGATTACCGACGGGGTCGGCTCCACGGTCGGAGCCAACGCCCGCTGGCCAAATGATCTGGCCCGGCGGCTTCTGTCCCATTCGGGCGCCACGATGAACGTGATCGACGAGGGCATCGGGGGAAACCGCGTGCTCAACGACGCCCCGTGCTGCGGCGTCAACGCGGTGGCGCGCTTCGTTCCCGACGCCCTGGCGCACGCGGGCGTCAAGGCCGTGATCCTCCTAGAGGGCGTCAACGACATCGGCTTCAGCCAGAGCATCGGATGGCTGACGGCGCCGCACAGCAACGTGTCCGCCGCTCAGATCATCGCGGGCTATGCGCAGATGATCGCGCAGGCCCACGCGGCTGGGGTCGAGATCATCGGCGGGACGCTGACGCCCTTCCACGGCGCCAGGTACTGGACTTCGGCCGGTGAGGCCAAGCGCGACGAGGTCAACCACTGGATCCTCACCAGCGGTGCCTTCGACGGCGTGATCGACTTCGCCCGGGCGGTCGCCGACCCCAATCATCCGCAGCAGCTCGCCCACCGCTACGACTCGGGCGACCATCTGCATCCCAACGACGCCGGCTACCGCGCGATGGCCGGGGCGATCGACCTCGGCGCATTGCTGCAAGCGCGCTAAGCAAAGCGTCGCATAACGGCTGGTGCGATCGCCCGTCGGGGTGCGTGGCCGCCGGGCGATCGCGATTGCCGCAGAGTTGTTCGGCTCCGCGGAGCCGGCTTAGCGGCGCATCAGCGGGTCGACGTAGATGTCGTCGACCTCTGACGGGCCAAGCGCCGCGGTGAACTTCAGAGCCACCTCGGCGGTACCGCCGTTCAACAGGCCCGTGACGAGCGATGCGGTGAGCAGCGGCAGCGTCGGGCTCCAGTTCGGGCTGAGCGCGGCCGCCCCAATCGGCAGCGCGACGTTCCCGAGCAGCGGCAGCTTGTAGACGACCTGCGGAACGATCGTCGACAGCAGGCTGTCGTTACGCGCGAACAGGCGGAACGACGGATACGCCGCGTTGACGCACGTGAACGGGGTCGTCACGCTCGCGCCCGCGGGCAGGTACAGCGAGTGCCCGCTCGAGCCGTTCGGGTTGCCGCCGTTGATGACGCGGGCCCCGCCGCTGAGCGTCCAGCCGGACAGACTCCCCTCGAAGTTGCCGCCCGTTACGAGCTTGTACTCGTTGCTGTCGCCGTAGTTCGCGAACGGCTGCGACAGCGACGAGTTGTCACACGCACCCCCGCTGATCAGTGCGGCCGACGAGGTGGCCGGCAGACCGGCCAGCGCAATTCCTGCCGTCACAGCCCCCAAGGCGAGTGACCGCAGCCCCCACAAATACTTCTTCATGTACGCACCATCCATGGTGAGCACTGGTAACCGAGCTATCTCGCCTCCACGAGACCTCT
>DASYFZ010000489.1:0-2275 GCA_036000295.1 Solirubrobacteraceae bacterium | reverse complement strand
GCCCTGGTGGTGGCGGTGGGCGATCACCAGGATCTGGCGAGACTCCGGCAGCTCGGCCTCGGTCAGCACCATCGCGTTGACGCCGCCGAACGGCAGCGACACGATCCCCTCGAGCGCGCGATCGAGCAACGGGCTGCGGGCGATCGCGAGCATGCGCGCGTGAAAGCGCTCGTTGAGGTCCATGTAAGCCTCGAACGACTCGTAGTCGGCGAGCGCCAGCAGCGGCTCGATCTGCGCGTTGACGCTGCGCAGCGAGCGGATCTCGCGACGGGTCGCGCCGCGCTCGGCAGCGAATCGCGCCGCCGTGCCCTCCAGCACGCCGCGCAGCTCGACCGCGTCGCGCATGTCGGCCTGAGTGAACGCGCGCACCGCATAGCCACCGCCCGAGAGGTTGCGCAGCAAGCCCTCGTGTTCGAGGGTGGCGAGCGCGAGCCGCAAGGGCGTGCGCGATACGCCGAGCCGCTCCACGAGCGGCAGTTCGCTCATCCGCTCACCCGGCTCGAACTCGCCACTCAGGATCAATTCGCGCAGCCGCAGCAGCGCCCTCATCATCTGGGATCTGCTGGCCTGATTCGCCATCTACCTCGCCTGCTCCTCACCCTCCGCGCCGCCCCACGCGTCGACGCGTGCATGTCACGGCTCCATCGGCGCGGACTCTAACGCGGCCAGATAGCTGTATGCAGAAATGTCAAGAAAAGGCCCGACAGGGCTTCTTTGGGGTCAAGTTAGGGATGTCTTGCATACAACGGCGGCCGCGATTAGTATCGCGGCCCGCGCTTCGCAAAACCGGGGCGGGTTCAATCCTGGGTCACTCGAGGAGGAGAGATCGTGAGGTTGTTTGAGTACGTGCCGCGCGCGCGCCTACTGCTGGCTTTGGCAGCAGTACTGGGCGCAGCCATCCTGGCCGGATGCGGCGGCAGCAGCAGCAGCAGTACCAGCAGCGCCCCCGCCGCTAACAGCGGCGGCAGCACGAGCTCGTCGAGCAGCTCTACCACCGCAAGCACCGGGTCGAGCGACACCTCGTCGTGTGGGCCGAAGGCCGGTGTCAAGGCCACTGGGTCGCCGATCAACATCGGGACGATCGACACCAAGCAGCCCGGCACGGACTTCAGCGACGGGCCGAACATGATCACCGCGTACTACAACTGCGTCAACGCGAACGGCGGCGTCAACGGCCACCCGGTCAAGCTGTTCGTCGAGTACGACCAGACGCAGCCGGCGCAGGTCGCGGCTGCCGCCAAGAAGCTGATCCAGTCAGACCACGTGGTCGGAATCGTCGGCGTGTTCGACCTGCTCGAATGCACGATCGACCAGAGCTACTGGAAGCAGCTCGGTATCTACGAGATGGGCGCGGGCATCGCGCCCGAGTGCTGGTCGACGCCCAACAGCGCCGCGGTCAACATGGGTCCGCGCTATAGCTCCGACGGCGCCGAGCAGTACGGACTCAGCCAGCACCCCTCGAAGATCGTCTTCGTGCAGTCGAACGTCCCTGGCACCGGCTACATCGCTGCCGGCCCAGTTGCGCTCGCCAAGGCCGCCAACGTGCCGATCACGACGCTGACCGAGAACGTGCCGATCAACGACGCCAACTCGGTCGCGCTTGACCTGGTCAACAAGGCCGGCTCCAACGGCTGGGTGGTGCTGAACTTCACCCCGCCGGAGGCGCTCGTGATCCTCCAGGCCGCGCAGAAGCTCGGCCTCGAGGACCGTGTCAAGGGCTGGGGCTGCTCGACCCCGTGCAACACGGACTTCCTGGCCAAGGCGCTGGGACCGAAGTGGAACCACAAGCTGTTCGTCAACGCCGAGCTGACCTCGCCCGACGACCACAACGGTCCAGAGATGCAGCTCTACAAGAACATCCTGTCGCAGTACGGCAAGAACGTCGCCGGCGGCCTGGGCTCGTTCAGCGAGATGGGCTACCTGCTCGGGAAGTTCTCGGTCGGCGCTATGCAGACCATCAAGAACAACGACTACAGCCTCAAGAACGTCAACGCTGCGTTCAAGGCGATCAAGGATCAGAAGACCGAGCTGCTGTGCCAGCCGTGGGTGTATGGCGACTACCCGCTGCACATTCCCAACAACGCGGACTTCACCACCACCCCGGACAACGGGAAGATGGTGACCGCCCAGCCGTGCTTCAACGTGTCGGGGGACGATCCGCAGATCGCCCAGTACCGCAAGGCAGCGGGCACGGCGCCGTCGACCAATCCTCCGACCTCGTAGGAGTAGGGTTAACGCGAAGAGGGCGCTTGAGGACAAATGCCGACTTGGACTG
>DASYFZ010000480.1:0-1949 GCA_036000295.1 Solirubrobacteraceae bacterium | reverse complement strand
TCGGTGTCAGCGTCGGCGACCGCGGCGCCGGTCCTGTTCAGCAGGTCCACCCACGGCTCGCGGAACGCGTCGTCCCACTCCTCGGGACGGACGTGGGCGAAACGGATCGTGCGCGCCATGCTGCGTGTCTCGGCGACCGCCTGAGCCAACCGGTTGACGATCGGCACGAACCCCTCGGCTGCCTGCATGCGTTGCGGGGCCGCACGACGTGGGTTGAACCGCCCGCTCTCCCTGGCCTCCTCGATGACGGTCCACGCACGGTCAACGTCGTCGTCGAGCTCGTCGGCTCGGGCGATCCAGCCGTCGACGTCGTCTGCTTTGAGCCCCTTGCGCAGCCCCGCTGCGATCTCGACGAGCAGTTCGCCGACGCGGTCGTCGATGACGTCGATCTGGTTGGCGGCGCTGCGGTCGCGCAACGGCGCCCACACCACGAAGTTCACGACCAGGCCCACGACGATGCCGATACCGGTGTCTGCCAGCCTGGCGGCCAGCATCCCGCTCTTGTCGAGGTACCCGGTCGTGAGCACGACCACCGCCGTGGCTGCGGTCGTCGTCTCGGCGCGAACGCCGCGCACCGAGCCAAGCAGCAGCCCCGCAAGTACGGCCGCCGCAAGCGACGCGGCGTCGAGTCCGAAGACCTGCCACGCCGCGAACGCAATCAGCACCCCCAGCACGCTTGCGGCGGCCTGTTGCACGCCGCGCCTCAGCGTCCCGAACACCGTGGCCTGCACCGTCAACAGTGCGGCCCACGGTGCCATGAATGCCTGCGCCAGGTGAAACACGTCGACCGCCAGGACCCAGGCGACGACTGCGGCGATCACCGTCTTTCCCAGCTGTGACGCGCTCGCCCACGTCACCGGATCGCGTAGGCGATGAGATATCCGCGCAAACATGACGCATCATCGGTCTACCCGCCGCAGCGCGGTCCACACGACCCGCGCTTATCCGAGCAACTGCTGGACCGCCAGTTCGACTGCCTCGTCGCGGTTTCGCTCGCCGTGGTCTGCGGCGATGAAGTGGTATCCGATCGCGAGCGAAAACGCGAGAATCGCGCGGCCCTCGACCTCATCTTCGTCGGCGCAGAACGTCCCGAACAGCTCGCGCAGGTATTGCATGCGGCGGTTGTCGACGCGTCGCAGCCGCTCGGCGACGGCGCCGTCGCGTCTGGCCCAATCGCGGATCGCAAGCTCGATCGGCAGCAGTTCGCTGCTGAACGTGAGCGCGCCCGCGCGCCGCACCTTGGTGCGCGCGTCGCCGCCGCGGCGTTCGACCTGCTCGTAGACCTCGTCGGTCGCTGAGCGCTCCCACGTGTCGAGCATCGCGTCCAGCAGCGCGCTGCGGTTCTTGAACTGGCCGTAGAAGCCGCCGCGAGTGACGCCAATCGACTTTGCAAGCGCCTCGACGCGAACCGCGTCCGGACCGCCGCCGGTCGCAAGCGCGCGCAGGCCGGCCTCGATCCATGCGGTGCGCGGCGTACGGATTGGCGGCGCCATGGTAGGGTCAATATATACAGCACTGCATATATTGAGGTGATCTGATGACGGCAACACGAATCTCTCCGGCGTCGCCGACGGTGACCCAGATCTCGCTGCCGGCCGACGCACGTGCGCTCAGCACGCTCCCGCGGATCGACTACGAGGACGCGTTCATGATCACGGGAGCGGCCGAGCGCACTCCTCGGCAGTGGGCTCGGGCGGTGATCGACGACGCTCCGCCGCGAGTGCGTGCGCGCTTGTACACGGGGTGGTTGAGCCTCGGATTGAGGCTGGGCCCGCCGTGGTCCTCGCATCGCGTGCTCGGTTGGCGGGTGGCGCCCAGCGAGCCCGACCGGCTGCTCCTCACGGCAAGCTCGTGGCTGGGGCTTCGCGGCGAGTTGCTGTTCCGCGCCGAGTCCGACGGGCTCTTGTTCGCGACGCTGATACAGCTGACCAACCCCATCGCCCGGTCCG
>DASYFZ010000471.1:0-14207 GCA_036000295.1 Solirubrobacteraceae bacterium | reverse complement strand
CCGGGCTCCTCGAGCGGAAGCCGAGCGCTGACCTCGAACCCGTGTCCCGCTCGCGGCCCGGCCCAAAGCTCACCTCCGAACAGCGCCACGCGTTCACGCATCCCGATGAGCCCGTGTCCGGTCGTCTCGCCGTTGACGAGGGGCGCTGCGCGTCCATCGTCGGTGACCTGAAGCTCGAGCGCGTCGGCCACGTATCGCACGCTGACCTGCGCCTGAGAGGCGTCGGCGTGCTTGAGCGTGTTGGTCAGCGCCTCCTGGACGATGCGGTAGGCACACAGTCCCACCCCCTCCGGCAGCCCGCGTGGCTCGCCGAGCACCGACAGTTGCACCGCGAGCCCCGTCTCGCGGATCTGACCGACGAGCTCGTCGAGGTACTCGATCCCTGGCTGCGGTGCATAGCCGGCCTGGTCTTCCTCGGCTCGGATCACTCCAAGCAGCCTGCGCAGCTCGGTGAGCGCGGCGCGTCCTGTCGAGGCCACCGCCGACAACGATTCGCGCGCACGCGCCGGGTCGGTGTCGAACACGTCCTCACCGGCCGACGCCTGGACGACCATCACGCTGACGTTGTGGGCGATCACGTCGTGCAGCTCGCGCGCGATCCGGGTGCGTTCCTCGATAACTGCCCGCTCGGCCCGCTCCTCGCGCTCTTGCTCGAGGCGCGCCGCGCGAGCCTCGAGCTCGGCCAGGTATGCCCTGCGCGTGCGGATGTTGTCGCCCAGCACCCAGGCGATCGCGAACAGAGCCAACTTGGGAATGATCCGTTCCGGGTGAGGCCCGGTGTTGACGATCACGCCGAAAGTGATCGGCAGCGCGACCCACTCCGCGGCCCGAAGCGAGACCGGGCGCTCGCATCGCGACGCAACCGTGTAGAGCGCGACGAGCACGCCGAGTGGGACCTGCACCCGCGATGAGAACAACAGCAGCAAGGTCTGGGCGCCGACGGTGACCGCCAGCACGGCGAGCGGCCGGTAGCGCCGAAGCGCGACTGGGAGCGTCGTCAGCGGGACCAGGACCACGTCCAACCCGTCGACAGGCTCGCCGGCGTGTCTGACGGTCGCGACAACCGATCCCACCGAGATGAAGGTCAAGAACAGCGCGAGCAGCGAATCCGTCCACCAGGGGTGGCGCCGGATCGCATCGCGCACCCGTTGACGGGCCTCGGATATGCGCGACATGGGAGCAGAGTAGCCCCGCGCGGGAGACCCCCACCGCGAATGCGGCGGGGGTCCGTACAACGGGTCTGCCGGCTCAGGCATCGCGGGTGCGCATGCGCCAGGCACCCAGCGCAGGGAGCGCCAGCAGCCACGCGCCAAGGACCGCCAACGCGACCGCGACCGACATCGTGATGGTTGGCGCTCCGCTCGCCGGGCCGGGCTTGAAGAACAGCATCACGCCGTCGAGCAGGCCGTTGCGCAGCGAGCCGAGCCCCGTGGACTGAACGAGCAGCGGGCTCAACACGAGCTGCCAGCCGATCAGCGCCGTAATCGTGCCGGGCCGCGACCCGGTCAGCGACGCGACGCCAATCGCGATCACGCACACGACGGAGTTCGCCAGCGTCAGCCATGCGACCGATTCGAGGATCAGCGAAGCGCTGGGCGTGGCCAGCCCTCCGGCAAGACCGAACGTCGCCGCGAGGCCGATCGCAAACCCAAGCGCGGTGACGGTCAGACATACCGCAAGGGCGGCTGGAATCCGCGACAAGAACAGCGCGGTTCGCGAGCGGCCGGTGAGCACGTTGTCGCGGAACACCCCGGCGCCCAGATCACCGGCGCCGGCCTCGGCTCCGATCAGGATCGCCGCGACCGGTCCCATGAACACGCCCAGCAAGTCGAGCAGCCGCACGTAGTAGTGCAGCCCGCCCACAGGTCCGTGCACCGCCGGATCGGATGCGTGCTGGATCACGTTGTAGCCCGTCGCGATCACGATCGGAGCGATCACGACGGCCAGTACGAGGGCGATGAAGCCCCGCTTCTTACGGAGCCGCAGCAAGTCTGCCGCGACCATTTGCCTTGCGATTGTCACGGTGCGTGTCATGCGGCCACCTCCAGCCGTGTCGTCATCTCCAGGAACCGCTCTTCGAGGCTGCGGCGGGCCGGCTCGAGCCGCGTCACCACGAGCCCCGCACCGACGAGGCGCGAATTGAGCTCACCCGCGTGCTCGCGCGCAGTCAGGCTCATCCGCAGGGCGCCCTGCTCGTTGCGCAGCCGGCGGACCGCGGGATCGCTCGCGAGCAGAGCCAGCGCGCGTTCGGTGTCGTTGCACTCGATCACGAGCTCGCCGGCGCTGTCGGCCACAAGCTCGTCAATTGACCCCTGGGCGATGACCTTGCCGCGATCGATGATCGCCGCGACGTCGCAGGTCTTCTCGATCTCGCCCAACAGGTGCGAGGAGATCAGGACCGTGCGGCCCTCTTGCTCGACCAGCTCGCGAATCATGTGACGCATGTCCAGCATTCCGCCTGGGTCCAGCCCGTTCATCGGCTCATCCAGGATCAGCAGCTCCGGGTCCGAGAGCAGGCAGCGGGCGACGCCGAGGCGCTGGCGCATGCCGAGTGAGTAGGTTCCGACGCGATCGTTCGCGCGCTTGTCCAGGCCGACTCGGCCCAGGACGCCGTCGATCCGCGTGCGCGCCTCAGGCCCGCGTACCGCAGCAGCTACACGGAGGTTCTCGCGACCGGTCAGGTGCGAGTAGAAGGACGGCTCCTCGACGATCGCCCCGACCCGCGCGAGCGCCTCGGCCCGTTTGGTCGGGACGGGCAGCCCCAGCACGCTCGCGCTGCCCGCGCTCGCCCGGGTCAGTCCAAGCAGCATGCGGATGAACGTGGTCTTCCCGGCGCCGTTGTGACCGAGGAAGCCGAACGCCGCCCCGCGCGGGACTACCAGGCTGATCCCGTCGACGGCTGTTCTTTCCCCGAATCGTTTGGTCAGCCCGAAGGTATGTATCGCGGCTGATTGATCATCTTGATTGGCATGTGTGTTTTGCATGCCGTTCAAGGTATGTGCGTCAGACGGTTACGACATCGCCCGCGGGGATGGACCTCGGGGTCAGCCAAAAGTAGGAGACCGCGCGCCCCGCTCAGACCTCCGGACAGCCGCTCAGAGCAGGCGGCGGTCGCTAGGCACTTGCGGTCTTGCGCCCGGCAAACCAGCCGACCGTCGCTCCGACCGCGCCGCCGAGGCTGAGCAGGCTGACGCTTCGCAGCGGCCGGCGCTTGGCCTTGGAAGAGAGCCCGCGTGCCGAGTGCCTGACCGTTGCCTTCGCGGCCTTCCTTTCGACCTTGCGACTGACCTTTGCCATCTCGTGCCTCCGTGAATTCGGGTTCTGAGCATGCATACCCGACCACGCCTCATGCAAAAAGGGTCCCGGCAACCGCGCCGGGACCCTTGGGCCTCGTGTCGCACGGAAACGGGGGCCGGCGTTGCGCCTACTCCTGCTGCTCGTCAGGCTCTCGGAGTGCCAGCGGTCCGCGTGCCGTCGGCGCGGGTGTCGTCCGCGACTCGCGTGCCGTCCGCGGCGCGGGTGTCGTCTGCTGCGCGCGTGTTATCTGCCGCGCGCGTGTCGTCCACGGCCGCCGCACGACGGCGCCGGCGGAACAGGCCGCCGCGGGCGTGGTGCTCCTCGACCTCACCTGCCACCGCACCGGCGGCGACGAATGGCTCTTCGGCCAGACGCGGCCGCGACACGAACCGTCCCATCGCGAACGCGGCAAATCCGACGATCGCGACTCCGAGCCCGTAGAAGTAGCCGATCAGCTCAATCGACTGACGGATGTGGCCGCCAACCGGGGCGCCGATGGGGTTGCCGGCAGCGTGCCACCAGAGACTGACCGCGGGCCCGATCGAAAACCAGACACCTGCTGCGATCGCCAGCCAGCCGCCGATAACGCCGCTCTTGCGTCGAGACCCGGTGAACAGCATCCACCCACCGATCACCGCGACGGCGCCGGGCACGACGTCGAGCCACAGCCGATTGCTGGTGAAGTGCCACTTGTCGTAGTTGCCGAACGCGTAGTGGAAGTACGGCCCGATGAAGGGGATCAGCGCTCCCCAGACACCCAGGACGATGACAATCAATCCGCTCAGCGCCCCCGTGGTGCGCGGCAGCCGCATCGGCCGGTCCGTTGCAGCAGCGGGTCTTGTGCCCGCACGTGTATCAGTCGTATGTGTGGCCATAACTGAGGCCTACCCGGTGTCGAACCGCCCGACGCAAACGATTGACGGGCCGCGGGTTGGGTAAGGTCAGAGAGGTATGCGGGTTGCCCCGACGATCGAGCGCGCCGAAATCGTGCTCCACGGACACCGGATGACCTTCCTGATCGCAGGGGATGGGCCGGCCGTCGCGCTGATTCACGGGGTTGCGGGTCGCGCCGGACAGTGGCAGAAGGTGATCGAGCTGCTGTCGCGCTCCTACACCGTCGTCGCGCCGGACTTGCTCGGTCACGGTGAATCCGCAAAGCCGCGTGGGGATTACTCCCTCGGCGCGCACGCGACAGGCATTCGCGACCTGCTCGTGGCGCTTGGCTTGAATCGCGCGAGCATCGTCGGCCACTCGTTCGGTGGCGGCATCGCGATGCAGTTCGCCTACCAGTTTCCAGAGCGCTGCGAGCGGCTGGTGCTCGTCGCGAGCGGAGGATTGGGCGACGAGGTCCACGCGCTGCTGCGGGCCGCGACGCTGCCAGGGTCCGAATTCGTGCTTCCGATGCTCGCCCACCCGCGCGTGCTGGCTGCCGCCGGCGTGCTGCCGCGTGGACTGGGCCGACTCGGTCTGCGAACCGGACCCGACCTGACCGAGATGGCCCGCGCCTACCAATCGTTGTCCAACGCCGAGGCGCGCAACGCGTTCATCCAGACGCTGCGCGGAGTAATCGATCCCACCGGCCAACGGATCAACGCGTCCGATCGCCTGTACCTCGCCGGCAGGGTGCCGTCGATGGTCCTGTGGGGCTCGCGCGACCGGATCATCCCGGTCGCCCACGCTCAGGTCGCGCACGAGGGCATGCCCGGGTCTCGCCTGGAGATCTTCGAGAGTGCAGGGCATTTCCCGCAGCTCGATGACCCCTACCTGTTCGCCGAGACGCTTCAGGACTTCTTCGACACGACGGAGCCGGCGTCGCTCGACGCCGAGACCATGCGCGAGCTCCTGGTCAGCCAGGCCGGCCAGTCGGCGCCGACGCTCGAGCGCCTCGGTCGTTAGGAACGCCGCTCGATCAGCGGTCCGACGGCGGTGCCGTTGGACGACCTGTTGACGGCGCCGACCGCGAAGCAGGACGACCCCGACGTGCAGCTCACGTCAAACAACGTGTGGTTGGTCTGGCGGTCGGAGGCCTGCGGCGACGGTTGAACAGACCACCGCGAGCCGTCCCACGCGGCGGCCAGGGTCTGCGCCCCGCCGGATGCATCTCCAACCGCGGTGCATGCGCGTGCCGCGGTGCACGAGACCGAGGTGAAGTCGTCGCCGGCGATGCGAGCGCCCTGCGACGACCAGCGGCGTCCGTTCCAGCCCTGCGCCAACGGGAACAGCGCCGGCCCGGTGCCGTCGGTCCCGACCGCGGTGCACGCGGTGGCCGAAGTGCACGACACCGCCGAAAAGAAGGCCTGGTCTCCCTTGGCGACCGAGGGGGTGCGCTGGAGCTTCCAGGCGGTTCCGTTCCAGCGCTCGATACGTGGGCGACCGTTCGCACTACCGCCCACCGCTGTGCACGCGGCCGGAGCGGTGCACGAGACGCCCGACAGGAAGCCTTCCCGCCCGCTCGCGCCGGGCGTCGGCTGGATCGACCACCGCGATCCGTTCCAATGCTCGATCAGCACGAACGGCGGGGTGTTGGGCGGACTCCCGTACTCGCCAACCGCGGTGCAGGCACGTGCGGACGCGCACGAGACGCCGCTCAGCAGGCTCACCGGCACGCCCGCCTGATCGAGGGCTGACTGGATCGACCATCGCGACCCGTTCCAGCGCTCCACGAGGACGTTGGTCTGGCGGGCGTTGATGTCGTAATCGCCGACGGCGGTGCAGGCTCTCGCGGACGTGCACGACACGTCGTTGAAACCGCCCTGAATCGCGCCGGCGGGCAGCCGGGCGCGCACGATCGACCAACGTGCGCCGTTCCAGCGTGCGGTGAGCAGCCGAGACGTGTGCCCGCTGTAGCTGCCGACTGCCACGCACGCGCGCGGGGAGGTGCACGAGACGCCAACGAGGGTTCCCCCCGGCGCACGCGGAACACGCTGGACCGTCCAGCCCCCGGCAAGCGCGGCGGGCGCGCTCGCCAGCGCGCCGACGAGTGCGACCAGCGCGGTTGCTGCGCGCGCGGCAGTCACGCTGTGTATTGAACCGGGCCGAGGCCCGGTCCCTACTTGCGCGCGTCGACCGCCCGTTGGAGCTGGGCCTTGTTCATGCTCGAGCGGCCCTCGATGCCGAGGTTGCGCGCCTCGTTGTAGAGCTGGTCGCGCGTGCGGCCCTTTTGCCGGTTGGTGCCAGACCGCTGTCCGCCCCGCCGCCCCGAGGACATGTCCTCGACCGAGGTCCGGGAACGAGTCCGGGATTCGCCGGCGCGTGCCTTCTCCTTGTTGACCGTACGAGCCGCGATCTCCTCTGCGCGGCCCTCGCTGCTGCCGCGGTCGAGCTGACTCTCCTTGATGTGCTCGTACTGCCTGGCTCGCTTGGTTCCCTTCTGAACTCCGCGCGGGGGCATGACCCACCTCCAAGAACGTTGGCTACGTGATTCGTACCCGGGCGCTATGGGTCCAAACGGCTGTGCTCCTTACTGTGCTGCCACAGCGCCTTGTCCAGCGTTCGCAGCGACACACCCGCACGCTGTGCGAGCTCGCGGCAAGCATCGAGATACCCGAGCCAGAAGCTCAACGGATATTGCGACCGCGGCTTGACTCCAAGGGACTCGAGCGCGCGGACGTCGAGGATCGGATAGCTGTCGGGGAACGCGCAGTACAGAAGCGTCGATGCAGTCGGCACGCCGACGCCGTCAAGCTCGAGCAGCGCTGCCATTCTGGCGGCTTCGTCCTCGGTTCCAAGGGCCAGACCCGTCGCGCGGACCACGGCGGCCTCGGTGTTGCCTGAGACCTTGGGGCGGCTGCGGACGGTCTTCCATGCACACACCTCGATGAACTCCTCGCGCGTGTAATAACCGCGCTCGAGTACGGCGACGCCGACCTCGTGCAGGCGACCGTCGTCGCCCGCCGGAAAGCGTGCGGCCAGGACGTCGATCTCATCGAGAGGGAACTGCAGCTCAAACGTCGGCATGCGTCGGGAATGGATAATGGACCGCGCCTCGAGGTGATACTTCGGTGGTGCCTTACACGGTAAGCGACTCCTCCGCCGGTCCCGAGTGGGACGCGTTCATCGAGGCCAGCGGCGGCCGATTCGCCCACGCATACCACCTCACCGCGTGGCGCGAGGTGCATCGCCGCGCCTACGGACGTGAGCCCGTCTACGTGGGGGCGCGCGGCGCGCACGGCGAGCTGACCGGGGCGTTGCCGCTGGTCGTCCATGGAGGCGCGCTGCGCGGGCTGGCAGCCTGGCTCAAGCCCGGTTCGAGCGCCGCCAGTGGCCGTCGCCGCCTGAGCTCGGTGATCCGTGGCGGCCCGGTCGGGTTCGACGTCGATGCGCAGAAGGAGCTGTTGGCGGCGGCGTGCAGGCTCGTCGACCAACAGGGCTTCGTCGACCTCACAATCGAGACCGACGTGCCCGGGTGTGAGGAGCTCGTGCCCGGCCTGCGGGCGGCGCCGGATTCGCCAGCGTGGCTCACCCCGCTGCCGGGAGACCCGGACGAGCTGCTCAAGACCTGGCACAAGAGCTCCAGGAACCTGTGGCGCAACCTCGCCAAGGCGAGGGATCGCGGCGTGGTCGTACGTCCGGTCGCATCGCGGATGGACCTGTGGCGGTTCTACCGTCAGTACGTGCTAGCGATGCGCCGGCACCGAGCCGTTCCGCGCAGCTGGCTTGAGATCCGCTGGGCGCACCGCCTGCTGGCGCCATCGCGGCGTTGCGGCGCCTGGGTGGGCGAGTACCGCGGCGAGGTCGTCGCGGGAGTGATGTTCCTGTCGGTGGGGGATTCGATTGAGCTGCTGTACGGGGGCAGCGACCCGCGCGCCAACGACGTGCGCCCGATGCACGCCGTCTACTGGCACGCGATCGAGTGGGCGATCGCCAACGGCAAGACCGTCATCGACTGGGGTACCGCACCGGCCGACACCTCGCTTGGCAATTTCAAGCGCCAGTGGGGCGCCGAGCCGGTCGACAGCTACAGGTACACGTACGTGCAGGGCGCGGGTACGCCCGATGCGACCGAACCCGCTGAACAGCAGCCCGCCGCGCCGGATGATTCCGGCCCCAGAGGGGCGATGTGGGACCGCATCCCGGTCGACGCGTTAGGCGTCGCAGCCACGGTCGCGCACCGTCTGATGTGAGAACATGAGCGGCATGGCCGTCGTCCGTTACGGGCTCGGGGGCGTGATGATCGTCGGCGGGGTCGTGATCATCATCCTCAACCCCGGCGGCCTCGGGGTGGACGGCTTCGCGATGGCGGTCGGGGGCGGCTTGGCGGTGCTGATGATCAACTTCCTGTTTCGCCTCGGCGCGAGCGGCGACCTCGAACGCCAGCGCGAGGAGGACGCCCGAACGTACTTCGACGAACACGGCGTGTGGCCCGACGAAGAGGAGAAAAAGGGGCGCAAATGGACGCTCCCTGCGGGCGTCGTCACCTACGAGCAGGAGCAGCGCCGGCGTCGCGAGCGGGGTTCGTAAGAGTCTCCGATGAACGCCGCGGCGGGCCTCTGAGCAAGAGCTACGATTAACCGTGCCGGGGGGCAGTATCCCCGAACGGGTGTCGCTCGTCAGTACGGCCTACAAGGCCCGGGCGCGCCGGCCCTACAAGGGCGGGAGAAACCTTCGGCTGACCGTCAATTCACGGCGCTCAGTCGAAAGGAGACTCGAGACCATGAACATCACAGCGACTCGTTTCGCTACCCAGATTCGAACCTGGCTGCTGATCGCAGGACTGACCGCACTGCTGATCGCGATCGGCGGTGCCATCGGCGGAGGCGCGCTCTGGCTGTTCGTCGCGCTAGCCGTGCTGATGAACGTCGGCGGGTACTGGTTCTCCGACAAGCTCGCGCTGAAGGCCAGCCGGGCCCGGCCGCTTCAGCCGGGGGAGGTCCCCGAGCTCGAGCGGATCGCAGGCTTGCTGGCGCAGCGCGCAAACGTGCCGGTCCCGCGGCTGTACGTGATCCCGTCTGACCAGCCCAACGCGTTCGCGACCGGGCGCGACCCGCAGCACGCGGCTGTTGCCGTGACTGAGGGCCTGCTCCACCAGCTGCCGACCGACGAGGTGCAGGGCGTGCTGGCGCACGAGTTCGCCCATATCAAGAACCGCGACATCCTCGTGTCATCGATCGCGGCGATGGTGGCCGGCGCGATCTCCGCGGTCGCGACCGTGCTGCAGTTCTCGATGCTGTTCGGCGGCGACGAGGACGACTCGCCGCTGGGCCTGCTCGGCACGCTCGGCGCGATCATCGTCGCGCCGATCGCGGCGATGCTGCTGCAGCTGGGCATCTCGCGCCAGCGCGAGTTCCTGGCCGACGCGACGGGCGCCCAACTGCTAGGACACGCCGCGCCGTTGGCAGACGCGTTGACGACGCTCGAGCGTGGCGCACAGGCGCTTCCGATGGACGTCAACCCCGCAACCGCTTCGCTGTACGCCGTCAATCCGCTCCCGCGGCGGGGGCTGGCGACGCTGTTCATGACCCACCCGCCGCTCGACGAGCGGATCCGGCGCCTGCGTGCCATGGACGGTGAGCGTGCCTTCGCGCTGGCTGCCTGACTTGATAGCGGACAACCCGAGGCGATCGTCGAGAGCGGCGGCGGTCGCCTCGCCGCGAACCGACACAATGCGCGGCGTGCGCCGCCTAGGACTCGTACTACGTCCCGAGCGTGACCTTCAAGGCTCGCTCGAGCAGATCCGTGCCTGGGCGGTGTCGGCCGGGGTCGAGCTCGTCGGGGCCGAGGGCGACGAGCGGCTGCCCGACGAGGTCGCCAGGAGATCGGAGCCGGCGCTTGCCACCGATTGCGACGCCGTGCTCGCGCTCGGCGGGGACGGGACGATGCTCGGCGCGATGCGGCTCGCCGCGCCGCATGGGGTCCCGGTCCTGGGAGTCAACCTCGGACGGCTCGGATACCTCACCGAGATCGACGCCGTGAACCTCGATGGCGCGCTGACGGCGCTCGAGCACGATCAGTACGGGGTCGAGCTGCGCACCGGGCTGATGCTCGCTCCGCGCGAAGAGCAGGGAGCTCAGCTCGCCTTCAACGACGTGGTGCTCAGCCGCGTCCCCGGACGCGGGCAAGCGGCGCTCGGGCTGCGAATCGACGGCGAACTGCTGGTGCGATACGCCTCGGACGGCGTGATCGTCGCCACGCCCCAGGGCTCGACCGCGTATGCGTTTGCGGCCGGCGGCCCGCTCGTATCACCGCGAGCCCAGGGGATGATCGTGATGCCCGACGCGCCCCACGGTCTCTTCAATCGCGCGGTCGTCCTGGCCGAGGGCGAGCGCCTGGGCATCGAGATCCTGCGCGGGAGCGCGCCGGTCTCGATCGAGCGCGACGGCCGCCTGCTCGGGCACGCCGAAGCCGGAGCCACGCTCGAGATCATCGCCCAGCCCGACGCCGCGCGCGTCGTGCGCGTACACGCAGGCGGATTTGCCGAGCGCGCCCGCCGCAAGCTCGGGATCACCGACCCTGCCGGGCTGGCCGACTTCGACCTCGCCGGCCACGAGCGCTAAGCGGCTCTCGCGGCGTCACGCCACTGGCGCCGCTTGGCCTCGTATTCGGGCGGCAGCGCGCCCTCGAGCGCTTCGGCCGCGTCGAGCGCAGTCAGCGCGGCGGCATAGTCACCCCACCGCGCGTCTGCGTCGGCGAGCATCAGCGCGAGCTCGAGCGCGTCCCGGAACTCGGCCTCGGGCAGCCGGGCACCCGGAACGGCGATCCTGTCGGTCAGCAGCTCCGAGGACAGAGGCTCGGGCCGAGCGGTGGCCAGAAACGGGCTGAGGTACCGGCCGGCGATCTTCGCGGGCGGCCACCAGAGCGCCTGACCCGATGCGGCGGAGGCGCCGGGCGACTTTCGGCGTAGCGGTGTGGCCTCGATCGCCACGCTCGTCCCACGCCCGAGCCGCTGTGGCTCGGCCCGCATGTATAACGGCGCGCCGTCGGTGATCAGGAGGCCGCGCAGCACGGGACTGAACGGCTGCGGAGTGATCGGGATCCCGAGTTCGGCGGCGATCGCCTCCGCGACCGCGTCCGCCTGCTGGGCGGCGAGGCCGCCCTGCTTTAGCGGAAACGAGGTGACGTCCCCGGCCGCATAGACATTCGCCAGTCCGCGCACCCGCCCGTGCCCGTCCACCGGAATGAATCCGTGCTGGTCGTGCGGCACCCCGGACAGGCGCGGCCCGTCGAGCTCGGGCAACGTGATCACGCGGTCGACATGAAGCTCGGCGCCGCCGGCGAGCACCATGACTCGACGACGTACCAGGGCGGGTCGCGAGGACGTACGCAGCCTTACGCCCCTAGCCCGCAGCATCGGCTCAATCGCGCGCCCGGCGGCGGGTCCGAACAGCTCGAGTGGCTCCTCCTCTGGCGTCACGAGCCAGACGGGAGCGTTCACGCCGCGCTCGCGCAGGTACCCGGCGGTCATCAGCGTCAGCTCATAGATCGGAAGCGGCCAGACCCGCTCCGACGGCAGCGTCAGCGCGATCGATTTGGCCGTACCCGCGGCCAGCTCGTCCAACACGGCTCGCACCGCCGGCACATCGTCCCGTCCGCGGAACGTAAGCGCACCGGGGAGCGATGCTCGTGCGATGGCTCCGGACGCGATCACCAGTGAGTCGAACTCGATACGCGTGCCGGTTCCGGTGAAGATCACCTGCTGCTCCGCGTCGACTGTTTCCAGCGAGTCCCGAAGCAGCCGCGCACCGTCCGCGTAGCCGACGATCTCGCCGACGGAGTAGCTACGGGCTTCAGCGCGCCCAAACGGCTCGCCCACGGTCACCGGCCGGTACAGGAACTCCGGGTCGGGCGAGAGCACTGTCATCTCGACCCGATGTCCGGCGAGCTCGCGAAGTGCAAGCAAGGTCTCGACAGCCGCGACGCCGCCCCCGGCGATCACGACATGCCGACGCTCGCGACTCATGCGCGAAGGATGCTCGGCGGTCATAAATCCACGTTACGGACGACACCCGTCCGCGACGTCGGGACCAACATGCAGATCGGTCAGCAATTCCCCACAGCGGTTTGTGGGGCCCGGCCGATGTGAGTGCCATCGAGGGGGCGCAAACTCGGGTCGTGAGCCACATGACCGCTACAGCGCGACCCGTTTCCGGCTCGTTGCGACACGAGGTCGATGTCAACGGGCGCCACACGATTTGCACTGACGAACCGGAGCCGCTCGGCGGCACCGATGCCGCTCCGGCGCCCCACGAGCTGCTCGCCGCGATGGTCGCCTCGTGTGTTTCGACGATGATCTCGATGTACGCAAGCGCCCGCGGTTGGCCGCTGGAGGGGTTGTCGGTGGACGTCGCCTACGACCCCGAGCCCACGCCGCGGCATGCCGAGGTGATCGTGCATCTACCGCCCGGGCTCGGCGAGGACCAGATCAGGCGGCTGCGGCGCGTAGCCGAAACCTGTCCCGCCAGGCGTGCGCTCGAGGCCGGCTTCACGTTCGACGAACAGCTCGTCTTCGACGCAGGTGCGAAGGCATGCCCCACCGGATCGTGATCCTCGGCGGCGGGACCGCCGGCACGATGATCGCCAACCGGCTGCTCCGTGAACTCGGCGACGACGCGAGGATTGTCGTGGTCGATCGTGACAACCGCCACGTGTACCAGCCGGGACTGCTGTTCGTCCCGTTCGGTCTCGCCGACCCGGATGAGCTGGTGCGGCCGCGTGGCCTCCAGCTTCACGACGGGATCGAGTTCATCCTCGCCGAGGTCGACCGCGTCGACACCGGCGACGCAAAGGTCTACCTCACCAGCGGCAAGCGAATCGGCTACGACGTGCTGGTGATCGCCAGCGGCGCAACCCTGCTGCCCGAGGAGACCGATGGGCTCACAGGCGCGGGCTGGGAACAGTCGATGTTCACGTTCTACACGCTCGATGGCGCCACCAAGCTTCGCGATGCGTTGTCACGACTTGAGTCGGGACGGCTGCTTGTCAATATCGTCGACCTACCGATCAAGTGCCCGGTCGCGCCTCTGGAGTTCTGCTTCCTGGCCGACTGGTTCCTGCGCGAGCGCGGCGTGCGAGGGGACGTAGAGCTGATGTTTGCGACCCCGCTCGACGCCCCGTTCACGACGGCGCTGGCGTCGGCCCAACTTGGAGGCTTGATGGTCGACAAGGAGATCGCGGTCGAGACCGAGTTCTCGACCGGTCGGGTGGACGGGGCGGCCGGCAAACTCATCAGCTGGGAGGAGCGCGAGATCTCGTTCGACCTGCTGGTCGCGATCCCAGTGCACGGCGGCGCGCCGTTCGTGTCCCGCTCCCCGGGCCTCGGCGATGAGCTCGGCTTCGTGCTCACCGATCAACGGACCTTGCAGTCCAGATCGGCTCCCAACGTCTTCGCGATCGGTGACGCAACGAACGTCCCTACCTCCAAGGCCGGCTCGGTCACGCACTTCGAATCCCAGACGCTGATTTCGAACATCCGCCGTTTCCTCGACGGGCGGGAGCTCGAGGGGTCGTTCGACGGCCACGCGAACTGCTTCGTGGAGACGGGTTTCCACAAGGCGCTGCTGATCGATTTCAACTACGCCGTGGAGCCCCTGCCCGGGCGATTCCCGATCCCGCGCCTGGGGCCGCTGCCGCTGCTTGCGGAGTCTCGGTTGAACCACATCGCCAAGCTCGCGTTCCAGTGGCTCTATTGGCACGTGCTCCTCCCGGGACACCACCTGCCCGGCATCAGTCCGCAGCTGCACCCCGCTTCGAAGACGACGCAAGGAGCACCAGCATGACCGCCGTCACCACCGATGCACCCCCAGAGCGGGACGCCGAGGGGTTCTTCGTCAACCCGGAGCAATGGTCTGAGGAGATGGCGCCCCAGATCGCGCGCGAGAACGGAATCCCGGAGCTCGCCGACCGTCACTGGCAGGTGATCCGTTTCATGCGCAACGCATATCTCGAGAACGGCGCGGCGCCATCGATCCGCGCCC
>DASYFZ010000453.1:0-1569 GCA_036000295.1 Solirubrobacteraceae bacterium | reverse complement strand
CGCCCCGCGTCGGCGCGCCGCGTGAACGCAGCGATGCGTCGCGTGATCTCCGCCCAGAGGCCGGGTGGCAGGTGATGGCCCATCCCGTCGTAGACGATCAGTTCGGCGCCGGGGATGGCACGGGCCGTCGCGCGACCACCGTTCACGTCGACCAGCGGATCGTCGGCGCCGTGCATGACGAGCGCTGGCACGGACAACGACCCGAGCCCCGCGGTCCGGTCGCCCGATGCCGCGATGGCAACGAGCTGCCGGCCGACGCCGACCGGATCGTTGGACCGGTCATAGGAGAGTCCGGT
The DNA here is from genome assembly GCA_036000295.1 of Solirubrobacteraceae bacterium. Lineage (GTDB taxonomy): Bacteria > Actinomycetota > Thermoleophilia > Solirubrobacterales > Solirubrobacteraceae > Palsa-465. The sequence continues at coordinate 1,273 of DASYFZ010000453.1, read as the reverse complement.
TCGCCGCCGCAGGTCCGCCTCGTCGAGGTCGAATCCCGGTGAGCCGATCACGCGGACGATCGACACCGTCCGGTCGATCGCCTCTGCGCGCGTCGCGGCGGGCGGCGACAGCAGTGCCGCCAGTGCCTTTGGCGTCGCCTGTCCCACCGAGGGATCGCCCGTGCTCGACATGATCGAGGTCAGTGACCGGACGCGGAGCGGATGTTCGATCGCGGCGGTCTGCGCGATCATCCCGCCCATCGAGGCGCCAACGAGGTGGGCACTGTCCAGCCCGAGCGCGTCGAGCAGCCCGATGGTGTCAGCGGCCATGTCCGAGAGCCGGTAGGACGCCGACGACGTGTCGCCGAGAAGCGCCGCCCGGACGTCGGGGAGAGGGGCATCCGCCAGGTGAGTAGACAGGCCGATGTCACGGTTGTCGAACCGGATGACGTGCGCGCCGTGGCCGGCGAGCGCCTCGCAGAACCCGTCGGGCCAGCCGAGCATCTGCGTGCCCAAGCCCATAAGGAGCAGTACCGGTGACGCGTGCGGGTCGCCGAAGGATTCGTAGGCGATGTCGATGCGCGCCGGGCCGACGGCGCGAGCGATCGTCACTCCCATCGCGTCCTCACGGGGCCAGGATCCAGTAGCGCAGGCGGTTGGCGAACCGGTAGGCGCCGTCGGCCTGGCGGTAGGGAGCGGCCGCCGCGGTGACGTCGGTCTCCGCAGTGGCGGCGACGGGGTCCGCCACGATCCCAGCCTGCGCGAGCGAGCCCTCCAGGGCGTCGGCGTCGGCCATCTCGATCGAGGCCGGAACGTCTCCCATGGCCAGAACCTTCACACGAGTGCGGCGGATCGCTTCGTCGACCGGATCGGCCGGCGGGAGACGGTCGCCGTGGACACCGTTGGCGCCGATGGAGGCGAGGAAGATGAAGAACTCGTTCTGGGCCGGCGGCGCCCACTTGCAGACGGCGATGCGTCCTTGAGGCCGGACGACCCGGCAGGCCTCGATGAGGGCCAGCTCAGGGTCCAGCGCGTACTGCAGAGCGTTGAACGAGGTCACGACATCAAACGAGCTGTGCGGCCACGGCAGACGCTCCATCAACCCGAGCCGGAACTCGCCCGCGGGCACCCGCTCGAGCGCCAGCGCGATGGTGTCGGGGTCGGCATCGAGTCCGTGCACGGTCGCCCCGCGCTGGGCGGCGAACACGCAGAAGCCTCCGTCGCCGCAGCCGAGATCGAGCACCGACGTGGCACCGTCGACGCACGCGGCGTCAGCAACGACGCTCCACGCTGA
>DASYFZ010000435.1:0-14736 GCA_036000295.1 Solirubrobacteraceae bacterium | reverse complement strand
ACTAATGGCATTGGCGTACTTACCCCGAGGCGCCAACGAACATGCCTGTTGTTGATGAGGTGTTTATTAGCTGCGCGTTGAGATGGCCCTCCCAGGCTCCCCGGTCGAAGCTCGAACCTCCAGAGTGGGCCTTGAAGGCGCATACGCCGGCAGCTCTTCGCCGTCGATGCGCGCCAGCAGCGCCGCTGCCGCAGCGGCGCCGAACTCGGCGTAGTCGACGCGCACTGAGGTGAGGGTCGGCGACGAAAGCGCCGCCAGCACGGAGTCGTCAAAGCCGGTCACCGACACGTCCTCGGGTACCGCCAGACCGCGGGCGCGAGCCTCCGCGATGATCGCCAAGGCGAGCGTGTCGCTCGCGCACACGACCGCCGTGGGCGTGCCGTCGAGCATCGCGGCGGCCGCGGTAGAGCTGTCGCCGCCGGCGTGCACCACGGGGCCGGGGGTCAAGCCCTCGGCCTGCACGGCCACGCGCCAGCGCGACAGCCGCCGCTGGACGTGCTCGTAGTTTTCGCTGCCGCCGAGAAACCCGATCCGCTCGTGCCCGAGCGATACAAGGTGCTTGACGGCCTCGACCATCCCGGTGTCGTGATCGGTCTCCACCCAGGGAAACGGTGAGCCGACCTCGAGCCGCCCGGCGACGACCACCGGCAGGCCTGCGGCCTCCAGCAGGTGCAGTCGCGGATCCTCGAGCTCGGGATCAGTGAGCAGAAAGCCGTCGACCCGTCCACCCGCAGCCAGGCGCTCGTATGCTCCGAGCGTCTTTTCGGCGCCGGCAACCGGCACCAGGTGGAGCAGCAGCGCGTAATCGGCCGCGGCCAGCTTGCGTTCGATGCCCGCCAGAAAGCGCACGAAGAACGAGTCGGCCTCGAGCTCCTCGGTCTGACGCGCGAGCACCAGGCCGATCGTGCGTGCGCGCGCCTCCGTCAGGGCGCGCGCGGATGCGCTCGGATGCCAGCCCAGCTCCTTGGCCGTCTGGAGGATCCGAGCACGTGTCTGCTCGCCGACGCCGGGCCGGCCGTTGACGGCGAACGACACTGCTGCGGGGGACACACCTGCCCGTCTCGCCACATCGGCGATCGTCGGGCGCCGGCGGCGGTGTCCTTCCTCGATCGCTGGAACGGGACGATTCATCACGAGATAGGCGGGGTACAGTAGCACCGTTTGCTGAAGCGCTTTAGGAGTCCGTGCGATGCAGGACTCTGTTCGACGGAGGGAGGAATCACGTGGTCCGAACACGTGTCTGTAGGCTCGTCCAGGCAGCGACGGTCGCGTTGGCGACCGCGCTGATTGCCTGCACTGCGGCCCAGGCCGCGACGCCTGAGTTGGCGGTGAGTAGCCGTCTGCAGGATCGGCGTGAGGTGGCCGCCGGGCAGCGGTCGTACGCCGTCGGGTTCGAGGACGGACGGTTCTACGCCAACGGCTGGCACACGACGGGCGAGATGGGCGGCGTGTGGACGCCGCCGCTGAAGTTGCTCGACGGCGTTTGGTTCGGGATCGACAACACCTGGGTCGGTCAGGCCACCAAGTTCACCAGCGGCTTCGGATACACCCACTACGACTTTCCGGACATCGATGGCCTGCACGTGCAGCGGACGGACTTTGCTCCCGACGCAAATCGCGCGGTGCTGTTCGGCCTCACGATGACCAATCCGGGGGCGGCAAAGACAGTGACTGTGAAGGTTGATGCGCATTCGGAGCTGATGACCGCCTACCCGTGGGGCTTTACGGGCGTGACCCCCAATGCCAGCGACAACCTCCCCGATCACGCCGCGTTCGACGGCGGCAACTCGCTGGCGTTTACCGACGACGGATCCCTTCCGGGCGCCCCCGCGCACCACTACACGGCGCTGGTTGCGTCGACGCTGACGCCGCAGTCCGGCACGGTCGACGCGGCCGACAGCACAAACGGCTTCCGCGGCCCACAGCCCGGCCACGCCTGCACCGGCAACGAAACTACCGCGCCGATGCCGAGTGCCTGCGACGACGGCCCGTTCGGTAAGGGCGCCGGCGGCGAGCTCGTCTACAGCGTCACCGTGCCGTCGCACGGCTCCAAGACGGTGTGGATCGCCTCCGCGGGTTCCGACCAGAGTACGGCCGACGCCAAGCAGCAGCTCGCCAACGCGCTTGCCAACCCGACCGGGGAGCTGCAGAGCAAGATCGCCTCGCGCCAGCGTCTGGGGAACAACACCCAGGTCTCGCTGCCCGGCGATCGCCTGCTGCAGAACGGGATCACATGGGGCAAGCAGAACCTCGCGGATCTGACCCAGACGGCGTCGAACCTGCAAATCCGCTGGACCAACCAGGGCAAGCAGTTCCCGGCGCCGCTCGGCACCGTCGAGCACGCCCGCTGGTTCGGCGCGGGGTTCCCGGATTACCCGTGGATCTTCGCCACCGACGGTGAGTACACCGCGTTTGCGGCGGTGGCCTTTGGCCAGTTCCAGACAATCGAGGACCACCTGAAGGCGCTGCGAGACATCTCGGAGATCCTGAACAACGACTCCGGTGTCGTCGTCCATGAGACCGTGTCCGACGGCTCGGTGTGGTTCGGTCACGACAGCCAGACCACGAACCCCGACGGGTCCAAGACGAACGACTTCAACACCGACGAGACGATCAAGTTCCCCAGCGCCGTCGCACTGGTTTGGCGCTGGACCGGCGACAACAGGTTCATGGCGAGCATGTATCCGTTCGCCAAGAAGAACCTCCAGTACGTCGACCAGAAACTCGACGTCGACCATGACGGCTGGCCGGAGGGCTCGGGCAACGTCGAGCGCACCGGCATGGGCCAGGAGAAGCTCGACAACGGCGTGTACTACATCCGGGCCCTGCTCGACCTTGCAGACATGGCGCGGGCCAGGCACGACCACGCCACGGTCAAGTGGGCAAACCACCTGGCCAACAAGCTGCTCAAGCAGTTCGACCGCACTTGGTGGGACGCGCAGGCCCAGCAGTATGCGGACTCGCTGCTGGACCCCGGCAACACCCAGAACTACCAGAAGCACTGGATCGGGGTGGTGCCGATGGAGGCCCAGCTCACCCGCGGCGACAACGTGGCTCCCGGAGTCGCTCCGGCAGGCCACGCGACGACCGCGCTGAACACGCGCCAGACGCCCGAGTTCAGCGGCGTGCGCCCCGGCAACCTGGGGCTGTTCCACACCGGCGTCGGCGGCGGCTCAGACGGCGCCGGCGACTTCGAGATCTTCTCGCTGACGACCTCGATCATGGCCGTCGGCGAGGGCAACTACGGCCGCCTCGGCCCAGGCCAGCAGCAGCGCTACACCGATGCCAACGCGGAAACGATGTTCTCCGAGCCGGCCACGGGCAACACGCCCGACGAGCAGCCGGGAGCAATGCCGGAGATCTTCCCGTCGACGCCGCAGTTCGACCCGTCGAAGGGCATCCCCGCAAACATCAACCGCTGCTGGACGTGCCGCTCGATGTTCATGCAGGCCTGGGGTAACTACGGCACCGCGTGGTCGGTGGTCAACCAGCAGCTCGGCGTTCGCCCGTTCCTGGGCGACAGCGCGCTGCAGGTCGTCCCGCAGGTGCCGCAGGGGCAGCCGAGCGTGGCGGGTTCCAACATCCGGCTGGGTGCAGGCTCGGCCGATGTGTTCGCGTCGCGCTCGGGCAATCTGTACACGACCAAGCTCCAGCTTCACGGCCTGAGGCTGAAGTCGGTCCAGATCGGCCACACGCTCCCGGCCGGCAGCCGGCCGCAGAACATCCGGCTGGACGGCAGCCGCGTCCACCACGTCACGGTGACGCAGACCAACCGCGGCGTCGAGGTCACGGTTCCGGTTGACGACAGCGGACCGCACACACTGACGATGACGACCACGTAGGGGAGGGAGGCCGGCGCCGGCCGGGGCGTGCGCTCCGACCCGGCCGGCGCCGGTGCATCGTCCACGGTCTTGGGCATGCACATCCGTCCAGCCCCACTACAGGCGCGCGCGCTATGGCCGATCGCCGCCGAAACCCTGTCTGTGGAAGGGATCCACGGCAGATAAGACGCGCGAACACGGAGGTTTGACGGCGATGACGATGCCCGCTCTCGCGCTGGTAGGGGCCAGCGGACGCATCCAAGACAGCACGGAGTCGTTCCGCATGCGTTGCGGGCGCGCAGCCGAGCTTTGCGAGCACCTGGCCGAGCTCGAGGGAATTCTCAGTGGGCAGGCCGACCACGCGGTTGTGCGCCTTGACGACGTCGAAGCCCGCATCGAAGCGGTCGTCGACGCGACCGGCACGCGTTGTGCGCTGCTCACGCTTCTCGGCGAGACGGCCGATGCCCCCGCCGGCGAGAACGCGATTCTCCGCGAGCCGTTGGATGACAGCCCCGCGATCGTGTGGCTCAAGGATCTCGATGGCAGGCACCTGCGCGTCAATCGCAAGTTCATCAGCGTCTTGGGTGGATCGGAGGAGGAACTTCTTGGACGGGCCGACGACGAGCTTCCGACGGCCGCCACGGTCGATGGCCCACGTCACCAGGATCCTGAGCGAGACGCTTCGGAGCCGGTTGAGTTCGGCTACACGGTGCCCGCCTACCAGGACCGGCCGGCGCTGTCGGTGCTGCGCTTCCTGGTGCACGGAGCCGATGGCGAGCCGGTTGCGGTGTGCGGAGTGGCCGCGCCGATGGCCCAGTCCGAGATCGCTGAGAACGAGGCGATGCGGCTGATGCAGCTGAATCGCTGGAGCCGTCTGGACCCGGAATCGATTCGCTCCGACGTGCTTGAGGAATGGGGCGTGCGCTCCGTGGATTCCTCTGACCACCCGTCGATCGACCCGGTCGTTGACCAGGTTGACGAATCGCAGATGGCGCCCGGGCCGGCGGTTGCGCCCGAGCCGGCGGCTGCGCCTCAGCCGGCGGCTGCGCCCCAGCCGGCGGCTGCGCCCCAGCCGGTGGTCACGATCGAGGCGGATCCCCGGTTGGAGGCCGAGCTTGCCGACGCGACTGCGGCCCGCGACGAGGCGATGTCCGCCCGCGACGAGGCGCTGTCGGCACGCGCCGCGATGGAGGAGCGGGTGCACGCGCTCGAGGTGCAGCTTGAGCACGCGCGTTTCGCCGCCGAGCCCGGAGCAGCCCCCGTCGACGTCGACGCCGCCGAGGCAATCGCGGCCGCGCGTGCCGAGGCCGAGGCGGCTCGGGCCGGCGTCGAACAGGCCAGGGCGGAGGCCGACGCGGCACGATCGGTGGCGTTGACCGCGCACGCCGAGACGGAGGCTGCACGAGCCGAGACGGAGGCCGCGCGCGAGGCTGCGCGCGCCGATGTGCAAGCCGCGATGGCAGACGCCGAGACGGCTCGGGGCCAGATCAGGGCGGTCCAGGACGAAATCGCCTCGTTGCGTGCGGAAGCCGAGGCCGCGCGGACGGAAGCGGCGGCCGCTCGTGCTGAAGCGGTCTCCGCATGGAGCGAGGCCGAGACCGAGCGGACCAACGCGGGTCTCTTCGCCGGCCAGCTTGCCGACGCGCGCCGGCAGTTGCAGCACCAGCGCGCCCAGGCGGCGCTGGCGCAGCAGCAGCTTCAGATCCCGCGGTGCAGCGCCGCAGCCCAGGCTTCGAGGCCGAACCAGAAGGGACACCGTGCCGACCTCGGCATCCAGATCCCGCTGCGGGCTCGCAAACCGGCAGCCCAGCCGCTCGACCCGACCGTGATGTCACAGGCGGCACCGGTGCCCGTTGGTGGCGGTTCGTCGCACCACGACGGTCATCAGAGCGGCGGACTGCTGGGCAAGCTGCGGCCGCGCCGTCGCCACTGAGTCGCTTTCGAAATGGTCATGCAATGACCCGACGGGGGTCCAGCCGCGCCGTATGCGAACATATGTTCGTATGCGGTGGAGCAACCTCAGTACCGAGGCGGAGCAACGGGCGCGCCTGCCGGGCTACCGCGAAGAGGCGGTGGTGCGGCATTTCGACGCGCCGGAGGCGGTCGACATCCGTTTTTACGAGGTTCGGGCGAAGTCGATCCTGAACCACGTGCCGGAGGCGTCGCAGATGCCGTTCCGGTGGACGATCAACCCGTACCGCGGATGCACTCACGCGTGTGCCTACTGCAGCTCCGGCGACACACCGGTGCTGATGGCCGACGGTCGCCACAAGCCGATCGCCGAGTTGGACGTCGGTGAGGGGATCTACGGCACGGTCGTGGGCGAGTCCGGATACCGGCGCTACGCGCGGACGACGGTGCAGGACAAGTGGATCACGGTCAAGCCCGCGTACCGGGTTACTTTGGAGGACGAGACCGAGCTGATCGTCAGCGGCGACCACCGGCTGCTTAGCAATCGCGGCTGGAAGCACGTGGTCAACAGCAAACGGGGGCGGCCCGATCGACCGCACCTGACGACGCGCAACCGACTCGTTGGTACCGGCGCGTTCGTGCCGCAGCCGGTTCATGACGCCGACTACCGCCGGGGTTACCTATGCGGAATCGTCCGCGGCGACGGGACGCTCGGAAAGTACGAATGTGGTCGCGCGCACGGATCGCCCTACACCAGCTACCGCTTCCGGCTGGCGCTGACCGATCTCGAGGCACTTCGGCGGACGCGTGAGTTTCTCGCGGCCGCTGAGGTAGAGACCGGCCAGCGGCTGTTCCAACGCGCCGTCGGCGCGCGCCGCGAGATGACGGCGATCTACGCCCAGAGCGGCAGGTCATTCGAGCGGATCAAGGAGCTCGTCGAGTGGCCTTTGCTTCCCAGCTTGCAGTGGTGCCGCGGTTTTCTGGCAGGGATCTTCGACGCGGAGGGGAGCCGCAGCACGTTCGTGCTCCGGATCGCGAACACCGACCCGCAGATCCTCGCCTGGACCGAGGCGTGCGCCCGCCGGTTCGGCTTCGATGTGGCAGTCGAGGATCCCCGTCTCGCGAACGGTCTGAAGTGCATCCGCATCCGAGGCGGCCTCTCGGAGCATCTGCGCTTCTTCCACCTGACCGACCCTGCGATCAGTCGCAAGCGCGACATCGAAGGTCAGATGGTCAAGACCTTCGCCAAGCTGAGGGTCGCCGAGGTCGAGCCACTCGGAAAGACGCTGCCGTTCTACGACATCACGACCGGCACTGGGGATTTCATCGCCAACGGTGTGGTCAGCCACAACTGCTTCGCGCGGCCGACTCACAAGTACCTGGACTTCGACGCCGGCCGCGACTTCGAGCGCGAGATCGTCGTCAAGGTCAATGCGCCGGAGCTGTTGCGTGCGGAGCTCGCGAGGCCCTCCTGGAAAGGCGAGCACGTGGCACTTGGCACGAACACGGATCCTTACCAGTGGGTTGAGGGTCGATACCGCCTGATGCCGGGGATCTGGGAGGCCCTGCGCGACGCCCGCAATCCCTGTTCGGTGCTGACGAAATCGCCGCTGTTGCTGCGCGATCTACCGCTGATGAAGGAGATCGCTGAGCGCACCGAGTTTGCCGCGGCGCTGTCGGTGCCGACGGTCGACGAGAAGGTGTGGAGGGCAACTGAGCCGCACACGCCGAACCCGATGGCGCGACTGGAAGCCGTTTCCGAATTGACGCGGGCGGGAATCCGCACCGGAGTGCTCGTGGCACCCCTGATGCCGGGCGTCAACGACGCGCCTGAGCAAGTGGCCCCGATACTGGAGCTGGCGTCAGAGGCCGGCGCCGACTACGTGACGCCGATTGCGCTGCACCTTCGCGGTGAGGTGCGAAAGCTCTATTTCGACTGGCTGCGAGAGCACCGTCCGGAGCTCGTGCCACGGTACAAAGAGCTCTACCGGCGGGGCGCGTACGCGCCGCCGGAGGAGCGCCGCAGGCTGGAACGGCTGGTCAACGGACCAGACGGCAAGACCAGGCACCGGATGATCCTCAGCGCCGCCGTCAAGGCGCCTCCGGAGCGGCGGCCGGTTGAGTCCGAGCAGGGCAGGCTGTTCTGAAGCCCGGCTGTGAGAACACGCACATGAAGAAGTGAAACTTGCAGGCTAATCGCGTGATACTTAGATAGGAGGGCGCAGCCCAAAGAACATGATTCGAAACAGACTGAAAAGTGGACGGGACCTCGGCCTCGAGCGGATGTTCGAGACGCGAACCGACGCGTGGGAGAAGGTCGGCCTAGCGGCCAACGTCAGCCCACGGGCGGTCAAACGCGCGCAGCGGGAGATCGCCGTACTCGTGCCGCTGCTGATCGCCGTGCTCGTCGGCTACTCGCAGCGGCACCACATCTTCGGCCACAAGGCCGAGATTCCGGTCCGCATCGCGACGGTAATCGTGCTGGCCGTGCTCGGCTGGGCGATCGCACGGGCTGCCGGCCGCGCCGCGGCACCGACGTTCTTCCGGCGCATGGACCCGTCGACAGCCGGAACGGTCGGGTTCATCATCCGTCTGGCAACGATGGCGATCACGCTGCTCGCGGCGCTGCGGATTGCACAGGTGAGCCCGAGCACGCTGCTGGCAGGATCCGCGTTCACCGCGGTCATCATCGGTCTCGCGGCTCAGCAGACGCTCGGCAACCTGTTCGCGGGAATGGTGCTGCTGAGCGCGCGGCCGTTCCGCGTCGGTGAACGGGTGCGACTGCAGGCCGGGGGCGTCGGCGGCTCGATTGAAGGGATCGTAAGCTCGCTGGGCCTGCTCTACACGACGCTGGCCCGAGGCGAGGACCGCGTGCTGATTCCCAACAGCGTCGTCCTGGCGGCCGCCGTCGTCCCGATCCGTGAGCCCGATCCGGTGGACGTCAAGGTCCGCCTGCGCACCGGCATCAGCATGACCCAGATCCAGGCGATCCTCGACGACCAGGTGACGACTGCGACACGATCTCCTGCGTCTGTCCTGCTTGAGGAGATCGACGGCGACGACGTTGTCGTCCGGGTCCAGGCCACCCCTGAGCGTGCCTCCGAGGGCGCCCACCTGGCCGATGAGATCATCGGCGCTCTGGCCACGGTCACCGGCGAGCACGCCACCGTTGGTGGCGACTCGCTCGACCACCGCTAGGCGCGCGCTCACTGACGACGCCGGCCTGCCGGTGCGACTCGACTGGCGGCGCGGCCCGGGGCTAGTGCGTGCCGCGCTGGGCTTCGGCCATGTCAAACGCGACCTTCGTGCTGCCCAGGCGGCGCGCAGCCGCCGCTGCGAGTTCCGGCGCCGCGCCCGCAAACGTCGCGCCGAGGCGCAAGCCGAGTGGCGCAACCTCGACCTCGGCGCGGTTGTCCTCGATCGCCTTGACAACCGCCGCCGCAACGTCCTCGGGTGAGCGCGTCCCAACCCCGCGCGGCAGCTCGACGTGAGTGTTGGCGAACATCCCCGCGTCCCGGATGAAGCCGGGCATCACATTTGAGACGCCGACTCCGTGCGGGCGCATGTCCTCGCGCAGGCACAGCGCGAACCCGCGCACGCCGAACTTGGCGGCGGCGTAGATCGAGGTCGCGGGCGTGGCAGCCTTGGCGTTCAGCGACGAGATGAACACCAGATGGCCGCGGCCGCGCGCGACCATCGGAGGCACCAGCGCCCGCGCGAGTGCGATCGGCGCGCGCAGATTGACCTCGAGCATCCCGTCGATCTGGTCCTGGGTCAGGTCGGTGAGCTCTGCCGCTCCGGGCAGCGCCGCGTTGGCGACGAGCACGTCGATCTGACCCGCCTCCTGGACGAGCCGGTCGACCTCCTCCCGGAGCGAAAGGTCGCACGCGATCGCACGACCGGAGATCTCGCTCGCCAGCGGCTCGAGCACGTCGACGCGACGACCGGTGACGGTGACCGTCGCTCCGCGCGCAGCGAGCGTGCGGGCGATCGCCTGGCCGATGCCGCCGGTCGCCCCTGTCACGAGCGCGTTGCCGTTCAGCAATGTCACCGGCGGCAGTGTAGGGCGAGTTGCCCCACGGACCGGCCGGTTGGAGTCAGTTCGGGAACACCGCGACGGTCGCGGTGAACCCGTGCAGGAAGCTTCGGCCGCCCACCGGTCCGATCTCCCCGGCCGCGAAGAACCCCGCGGCTGGCGCGCCGCGCAACTCGCGTTCGACGGCCGCCGCATCGTGATCGGGGACGCCGAACATCGAGCTGCCGCGGCCGTTGCAGGAGAACACGATCGCCCCCGCGGGCGGCCGGTCACCCATCGCCTCCACGTGCAGCCGCAGCGCGCGGCGAAAGTCCTCATCCGCCGACTGCGCGTCGCGGGCGTGCAGCCTCAACACCTGCCCCGGACGTACCGAGGCGGACACCGCGAGGCTGCCCGAGTCGGGATCTGCGCCCAGGACGCCCCTGACCAGGAAGTCGCCCTGCTCATAGTCGGGCTTGCCGCCGTCGATCACGATCCCGATCAGCAGGCCTCCGGCTACCAGCGTCCGCTCGCGGGGCGACAGCTCGGAGATGATGTGCTCCACGGTCTCGAGCGCCGGCCGTCCGGCGAGCTCTGAGATCACGTTGCCTTCGCCGGCGGTGATCGTGACCTCGCGCCCGAGCGGCGCGGCCCCTTGCGATACGCACGCGAGCATCTCGATCCCGTCCAGCCGCACCCCTACGGCGCCGCTCTCGTGCACTTCTTCGCCGCAGAACACCGCGCCCTGGCCGTCCGGAGTGCGCCCGCTCGAGATGCCGCCGAGAATCGGCACGCCCGGGGCGGCATCGCACAGCAGCGCGAGCGCGGCGTCGGTGGGGAAGGAGTAGGGATCGGACAGCAGCAGCATCCCGCTCGAGTTCTCCGGGTCTGGCAGGCCCTCAAGCGCCTGTTCGGCCCCGTCATCGGTGAGCGTGGCGTGAAACGAGATGGCGCTGCCTTCGTCGCCGAATGAGCCCGCCCACACGGCCACAGCTGTCCCGGTCTCGAGCTCGCGGCCGCCGCCGAGCACGCCACCGGCCCCACAGCCCACGAGTGCGCGCGGTTCCAGCACGCTGGCAACACCCTCGAGCGTCGCCTCCGGGGCCGCAAGGTGCGCGCCACTGGCGAACACGAGCGCCAGGTCGGCGGGCTCGCCCCCGAGTTGCTCGCCGGCCAGCCTGGCCGCCGCAACCCCGGCCGACAGCGGATCGTGCCCCGACGATATGCCTGCCCCGACTCTCACCCTCCCGGTCGCGCGCCTTTCGCGATCATCGCTCTACGATACTCCCGCCCAATGGCGCCAGCGGACGTGATCGCCCTGTTCGGTCCGACCGGCGTGGGCAAGACAGACGTAGCGATTGAGCTCGCAAACCGGTTGCGGGAGCGGGGCGAGCGGCCCGTCGCCGTGTCGGCTGACGCGCTTCAGGTGTACTCCGGGCTGGAGCTGCTGACGGGCGCCGCCAACGCGCAGGAGCGCTCCCAGCTCGAGCACCGGCTGATCTCGTTTCTGCCGGTCGACGCGAGCTTCAGCGTGGGGCAGTACTCCGAGCTGGCGCACGCCGAGATCGACGGCGTCCTGTCGACCGGAGGCCGCCCGATCGTGGTCGGCGGCACCGGGCTGTATCTGCGCGCGGCGCTCACTGAGCTGCGCCTCCGGCCGCCTCCGCCGGAGGGGGTACGCGAGCGCTGGATGGCCGAGCTCGACCGCCGGGGACCTGCGGCGCTACACACGGTCCTGCGAGAGCGAGCGGCGTGGGCCGCCGAGCCGATCGAGCCCACCGACTCCCAGCGGATCGTCCGCGCCCTGGAGCTTCTGGACGCGGGCGAGCTCGAGCCTCCGGAGGGCGAATCACAGCTGTGGACGAGCGACGTCCGCTATCCGACGCTGCTGATCGGCCTGGTCATGGCACGCGAGCGGCTATACGCGCGAATCGACGAACGCGTGGACCAGATGATCGTCGCTGGTGCGCCCGAGCAGGTTCGCCGCGCGAACGCCGCCGGAGCGTCGATCACCGCGCGCAAGGCGCTGGGGTTCGAGGATCTGTTGACCGGCGACGTGGAGTCGATGAAGCGGCGTACCCGCAACTACGCGCGCCGCCAGCTCACCTGGATGCGCAAGCTCGCCGACGTCAAGGTGATCGACATGACAGGCCGGTCGGCTTCAGCCATCGGCGAGGAAGTGTTCCGCCTGTGGGAGGGCGCGTGACGGCACCGAGCCGGCCTACGGCAGCGGCGTGAACGGATACATGACGACGACCGCGATTGCGAGCGTCACGACCCAGGCCCAGATCAAGCGCGTCGGCGGCCTGATCCGTGCGACGAATTGCGCCGCCGCGATGTAGATCCCCGGCATCACGATCACCATGTAGTACAGGTAGCTCGTCCTGCTGTCGAGCAGGCTCAGCAGCACGAACGGCACGAAAGTCCCTGCAAACCAGGCCAATCCAAGCAGCTCGACATCGTCCGCTCCGGACCGACCCCGTCGAACCGACCTCCACGCCGCGGTGGCCAGGCCCGGCAGCCCGACCAGCAGGATGACCGGGCTGATCATCCCGAGGAAGTGCGCTTGCGGATGCACGTTCAAGAGCCCGGGGACGGGCCGCTGCGGGTTAATGTTCAGATACAGGATCGGCTTGATGTCCACGAGCCATCCCCACGGGTAGGACGCGATCCCCTGGGGGCCGTGTGGGCTGGTCTGATGGGAGCCGTAATGGAGCATGTAGCGGATGTGCCCGAACACGCCGCCGCCGACCAGCTTGTCCGTGAGCGGGTCGTAAGGGGGCGCGATCACGTCCAGCAGCGCCAGCAGTCCGACGAACACCGCCGCCGAGACGGCCGCGCAGATCGCCACGCGTACAAGCGCTGGGCCCACCGCGCTGCGGTCGCGGTAAGCGCGCAGCAGCTCGAGCGCCAGCAGGGCGAGCAGCGCATAGGGCGCGACCTCCTTCGCGCACGCGCCGACCCCGATTACGACTCCGGCCAGTAGCGGGCGGCCGCGCAGGTACAGGACGGCGGCCCAGATCATCGCCGTCACCGCGTAGATGTCCAGGGTTGCGATCCGCGAGTGGACGAGCAACAGGTTGTCGGCTGCCATCAGCGCCGCGGCCCCGACCGCGACCCAGGGGCCGCCGCCCGCGGATCTCACCAACGCGAACATCCCGAGGATCGCCAATGAGCCGAGCAGGATGCTGGGCAGCCGCCACGCCAGTGGCCCGTCGCCGAACAGCTCGATCGCCCCTGCGATGACAACCTTGGCGAGCTGGGGATGCTCGGAGTTTGGGTCGTCGCCCGCCGGCGTGTACCCGTAATGAGCACCCGGCGGAGGTGTGATGCCGGCGATCACCCGGGCGGCGTTGACGTAATAGGACTCGTCGAATACCAGCACGTGGGCAGACGCAGACGTGCAGGGCTGGTGGCACGGACTCCCGAGGAACGCGACCCGTGCGGCTAGCGAGATCACCGACACCGCGACCAGCGCGGCGATCGGCGTGGCCCAGCGCAGCCGGGCTCGTGGTTGCCGTGCGGGTGCCGCGAGGGCGAGCATGAGCGCGAGCCAAGCTACACATACACTGCGACCGCGTGGAGTTTGAGAAGTGGCAAGCGCTCGGCAACGACTATCTGATCGTCGAAGCCAAGGCGCTCGAGTTTGAGTTGACGCCGGCGAGGATCCGTGCGATCTGCGCGCCGCATACCGGCGTTTTCGCTGACGGGATCCTGCTCCTATCCGCCCCCGACGAGCCCGGCTACGTGGCGCGGATGCGGATCTTCAACCCCGACGGCTCGGAGGCCGAGCTGTCGGGGAACGGTGCTCGCGAGGCGATCCTGTACCTGAGGCACCGCGGCTGGACCGACCAGGACTCCTTCTCGATCCAGACCGCGGCCGGCCCGATCCGCCCGACGATCACGTCGCAAACCGAGTGCACCGTCGACATGGGCCGCGCTCGGGTGCAAAGCGACGATTACCCGTCCGGAGCCGTCGACGGGCGCGGGGAGCTCACCGCAGACGGCCGCACCTGGAGCTTTCAGCACGTCCAGGTCGGCAACCCGCAGTGTGCGATCGCGGTCGACGACGAGCACGCGCTGTCGTCGCTTGACCTGCCCGCGATCGGCCCGGCGCTCGAATCCAACGAGCTGTTTCCCAACCGTACGAACGTGTCGTGGTTCGCCGCGCGCGACCCCCACACGATCCGGGTGCGGATCTTCGAGCGCGGGGTAGGTGAGACGTCAGCCAGCGGCACAGGCGCCACCGGCGCCGCCGTGGCGCACGTGCTCGCCGGCGGGAGTTCACCCGTGACTGCCGTCCTAGACGGCGGCAGCCTCGTAGTCGACGTGGGGGAGGGGCTTGACATAACCCTGAGCGGCTGGGCGGTGCCCGTGTTCGCCGGCCGCCTGTCCGACGATTTCATAAAGGAGTTGCATGCGACCGAGTAGCCGCCTCGAGCGAATCCCGCCATACCTGTTCGCCGAGTTGGAGCGCAAGGTCGCCGCCAAGCGCGCCGCCGGAGTCGACGTGATCAGCCTCGGGATCGGCGATCCGGACACGCCGACGTACCCGCCGATCGTCGAGGCTGCACAGCGGGCGGTGGCCGACCCGAGCACGCACACGTACCCGAGCAACCGCGGCCGCAAGGAGTTTCGCGATGCCGTCGCTGCCTTTTACGCCCGGCGGTTCGACGTGGCGCTTGACGCGGACGCCGAGGTTATGTCGGCGATCGGCGCCAAGGAGTGCATCTTCAACCTGAACCTCGCGTTCCTCAATCCCGGCGATGTGGCGCTTGCATCGGACCCGGGCTACCCGGTGTACACGGGCGGACCGCTGCTCGTCGGCGGTGAGCCGGTGCTGATGCCGCTCGTAGCCGACAAGGGCTTTGCCCCCGACCTCGAGGCGATCGCCGACGACGCGCTGTCACGGGCGCGGCTGATGTTCCTGAACTATCCGAACAACCCGACCGGCGCGATCGTCCCAGACGGGCTGTTCGAGGAGGTCGT
>DASYFZ010000413.1:0-9693 GCA_036000295.1 Solirubrobacteraceae bacterium | reverse complement strand
GTGCGCAGGCCGCCCGCGGCCGGTCCGGCGAGCGGCTGAAGCCGCGGTGGCAGGGCAGCCTTGAGCTCGCCGGCGACGTCGACGTTGGCGTAGACCTGGTCGACCATGAAATCGGCGACCTGTGTGCGGATCGCGTCGTTCTGCAGCAGCGCGCTGCTGGTGTCGGCCCAGTTGTTCGCGTTTAGGACCTGCCGGTTGGCCCACACCGCCAGCGAGCCCAAGGCCACGAGGACCGTGGCCACGACCAGCAGGACGCGGATCAAGATGCGCCGTCCGCGGGTGGTGGCCCGCGGCTCAGCCGCAGCTTCGGACGGCTCGCCGCCGCTGGCTTCTGTCTCTTCTGCGGGCTCCACGACTCTCGCGTCAATCCTCGATGTGCCGCGGGTGATGGGCAATCACCCGACGGGGGTGATTGCCGTTTACGTCATGTGAAGCCGCCTCGGCGGCGCCAGGGCGGACGATGCCGGGCTCCGTTCACCCTCGCCGGGTGAGGATGGCTCACCCCCGGGGGCGCGAAAGTGCCAATCGAAGTGGCACCCGCCAGCTATGAGATCCGGATCAAGGGCAAGGTCGGCGATCCGGTGCTTGCCTCGTTCTCCGAGCTCGACGCGTCGATCAAGCCGGCCGAGACGGTCCTGCGTGGAGAGCTCGCAGACCAGGCCGCGCTACATGGGCTGCTCGACCGGATCCAGTCGCTCGGCCTCGAGCTGATCGAGATCCGCCAGGTGGGGATGGACACACGAACGGGCTCCTGAGGCTCGCTCCGGGCCGGCACGCCGGGCGCCGCCCCCATGGGCGCCTCACTGGCATATTGGTGCCCGCACACCCGCGGGCGTTGCTTTCCAACGCCATCGGATCTAGATTGTCTTGGCTCTGACAACTTAGGTCCGCAACCACAAAGGCTCATGCTCCGGCTCCCGCTTGGTGACAGGTCCGCAGGCCTGGCGCTTACCGGTCATGTAGTGCCCGATGCTGCAGGACGCCTGCTCGGCCCGATTAGGGTCCGGTGGCTGGCGGCATCGAGTCGCAGATACGTGCTCGACCTGCTGTCGCTGGTCGCCGCCTACTATGCATCCGCGCACCTGGGCTTTGCTCTGGCGTTCACCGGTCCGGTCGCGTCGATCGTGTGGCTTCCGGTCGGGGTCGCCGCCGCGTTTCTGTACGTGCGCGGGCCCGCACTGTGGCCAGGGGTGGTGATCGGCGATCTGCTCGTCAACAACTACTCCAAGCTTCCCGTCGGCTCAGCTGTCGGTCAGAGCTTTGGCAACCTGCTCGAGGTCGTGATCTGTGCGGCACTGATGCGGAGGCTGATCTCCCGCGATCGGCCGCTCTGGAGCATTCCCGGCCTGGCTGTGATGCTCGGCGCGATCACCGCCGGGACCGCGATCAGCGCGACGATTGGCTCGGTGTCGCTGATCCTCGGTGGCGTCGTGACCGGCGACTCGTTCGCGCACCTGTGGCGGACTTGGTGGCTTGGCGATTTCTGCGGCGCGCTGCTCGTGCTCTCGCTCGTGCTTGCGTGGGTGCCGCTGCCCGAGCGCCCTTGGTTTCAGGGCCACTTCGCCGAGCTCACGTTGCTGGTGGCGGTGCTCGTGGGGCTCGGGTTCATCACGATCCACGCTGGGCGTCCCCTGAGTTACCTCGCTTTCCCCGCGCTGATCTGGTCGGCGCTTCGCTTTGGGCCACGTGGCGCGACTGTCGCGATGGCGATCACGGCTTCGTTCACGATCTGGGGAACCACGCACTACCTGGGCCCGTTCGCCTTCCATCCGCTCAGCCGCGGAGTGCTCGAGACGCAGATGTTCTTGCTGGTCACGTCATTGTCGGCATTGTGCGTGGCCGCGCTGGCGTCCGAGCGTGAGGCACTGTCGCGAAGCGTCCAGGCCTCGCGAATGCGCATCGTGATGGCAGCAGACGAAGAGCGCAGGCGTCTGGAGCGCGACCTCCACGATGGCGCGCAGCAGCGCCTCGTGGCGCTGGCCGCTCACCTCGGGCTCGCCGCCGGCCGGGCACAGGAACGGCCCGACACGGCAGCCGCTTCGTTTGAGTCCGCCCAGGCGCAGCTGCTGGTCGCGATCGACGAGCTGCGGGAGTTCGTCCACGGCATCCATCCCTCCGCGCTGCGGCGCTTCGGGCTGGCCAGGGCGGTGGAGATCGTCGCCGCGCGATCTGCCACGCCGGTCGCGATCACTGAGCTTCCGGACGTCCGCCTCGACGAAACGGCTGAGGCGACGGCCTACTACATCGTGCTCGAAGCGGTGACCAACGCGCAGCGCTACGCCAACGCGTCGTCGGTCACGGTCGGCGCCTACGTGCACGCCTCGCTGCTGGTGCTCCAGGTCGAGGATGACGGCGTGGGCGGAGCAGTCGAGCGCAGCGACCTCGGGCTGCAGGGACTCCGCGACCGCGTCGAGGCCACCGGCGGCACGTTCATCGTGGACAGCGCGCTCGGCCACGGTACCCGCATCGAGGCCCGGATACCGACCACCGTCGTCGCCACCTAGGAGTGGCGACCGTCCTCGCTGGCGAGATACACCAGCGCGGCCTTCACGCGGCGGCTGACGTCGTCGGGCGCGGCCAGGTTCAGCTTCATGAAGATCGCGTTGATGTGCTTCTCGACCGCGCGCTTGGTCAGCACCAGCGATTCGGCGATCGCGCCGTTGCTCTTGCCCTGAGCCAGCTCGGCGAGCACTTCGCGTTCGCGGGGCGTGAGGTCGCGCAGCGGCGAGCTCGCGTCGTTGGCGTGCGCCTGGACAAGCACCTCGATCACCTTTGAATCGACCGCCGAGCCGCCTGACGCCACTGCCTTGATTGCGCCCGCGAGCTCACGTGGATCGTTGACGCGCTCCTTGAGCAGATAGGCGCGGCCGCCGGAGCCCGATTCGAGCAGCGCCAGGACGTATTCGGGATCGGCGAACTGGCTGAGCACCACGACCCCGATCTCGGGATGCGTCGTTCGCAGCTCGCGGGCGACCTGGATTCCCTCGTCGGTGCCGGTCGGCGGCATCCGGATGTCGGTCAGTACGACATCGGGTTCCTCCTCCTCGATCGCGCGCAGCAGCGAGTCGCGATCGGTGCAAACGCGCGCCACCTCGATCCCCTCGGCATGGGCGAGGATCTGCTCGAGGGCCTCGCGCACGAGGTATGTGTCGTCGGCGATGACGACCCGGATGGTGCGTCGGCCGTCCTGGAGCCTGTCGCCCCGAGGTCCGGTCCGCGATCCGATCACGATCATTGTCCCTTCGCCTATGAACTCCCCTACTCTGGGGCTAGGCTAGCGCGTGGTTGTGACCGGCCGGGCAATGTGTCCCTTTGGAGTGCTTGCACCCCCTTTGAAGGACATGCACACACCACCCGGCGACGGTCACCGACGGCTCCCGGCACCCACATGCGCGCATCATTGACCCCCTGATTGGGCGCGCACATACTCGCGCCATGACTCCGCCACGGTCGCCGACGTCGACCGTGCGCGCACCGCGGATGGGGACGGCCGTCGCACTCAATCGGATCGTGCCGCCGCGGTCCAGCCCTGGAACGGTTCAGCGCGCACGCCTTGCTGCGCTGCTCGACGCCGCGGCGAGCCGGCCGGTTACGGTCGTCACGGGGCCTGCGGGCGCCGGCAAGACCACGCTGATGTCGTCCTGGCTGCACGACCGCGACCAGCCGGGGACGACGGCATGGCTGGCGGTGGACCGAACGGACACGCGCGCAGCCCAGTTCTGGGCGGCCGCGATCGACGCGGTTCTCGCTGCGGGGGAGAAGGGATTGAATCCCCTGAGATCGGGCGAGCTGCTCGGAGGCGACGAGTTCGTGCCCGCGTTTGCCAACGCGGTCGGTCGGCTGAAGGCGCCGCTCGTGCTGATCCTCGACGACTTCCAGGAGCTGCGCGCCGCCGGGGTCAGCGAACAGCTCGACGCGCTGCTGCGCCATCCACCCGACAACCTCCGGCTTGCGATCGTCAGCCGTTCGGATCCCCGTCTGTCGCTTCGTCGGCTGCGACTGGAGGGAAACCTCGCGGAGCTGCGGGCCTCGGACCTGGCGTTCACATTCGAGGAGGCAGCCAAGCTGTTCGAGCTGACGGACATCGAGCTGACCGCCGATCAGGTCCGAGCGCTGCACGAACAGACCGAGGGATGGGTCGCCGGTCTGCGGCTGGCGGCGCTGTCGCTGCAGGCGTGCGACGACGCCGACGAGCTGATCCGGACATTTGCCGGCGACGAGCGAACGGTCGCCGATTACCTCGTCGAGGAGGTGTTGCAGCGCCAGCCGGAGGAGGTCCGGGACTTCATGCTGCGGACCAGTGTCGTCGAGACGATCAGCCCCGACCTCGCCGACGCGCTCACCCGGCGCGCCGACGGAGCGCTGATTCTCGAACGGCTCCAGCGCGCCAACGCGTTCGTGTCCTGCGTCGACGAGCAGGGCCCCTGGTACCGCTATCACGGCATGTTCCGGGAGCTCCTCGCAAGTCAGCTTCGTCATCGCATGCCCGACGCGCTGGCCGTGCAGCATCGGTACGCGGCGCGTTGGTACGCCAAGAGCGGGCGCAACGTGCAGGCCGCCCGGCACGCTCTGCAAGCAGGCGACTGGGAGCTCGCGGCCACAGTGCTATCCGCCGGGTGGCTCCAGCTGCTCGTCCGGGGCGAGGCGGCGGCCGTCGCCGACCTGATCGAGACGCTTCCGCGGCGACTGGTGACGCGAGAGCCCGAGCTGGCGATCGCCGCAGCGGGCTCCCTGCTGGACTGCGGCGAGCTCGAGCAGGGACTCGAGTACCTGGAGCTCGCCGACCACAACGCGTCGTCGGTCAAGCCCAACCGGCGGGCCGACCTGATCCTCGGCCGGTCGGTCGCGCAGCTCTACCAGGGCCGAGCAGCGGGCCGGTTCGAAGCGGTTCGGGGAATCGCGCTCAAGTTGCTAGCCGGCCACGGATCCGCATCACTGGCATTGTCGGGCCGGGAGCGGCGAGCGGTGGCCCTGCTGCATCTGGGCATCGTCGAGACCTGGGCCGGAACGCCGCGGCGTGCGCGGGGGGCGCTCGAGGACGCGCTCGCCCTGGCGCGCCACGCCGGCTGCCGCTATCTCGAGTTCTCGGCGCTCGCCGCGCTGGCGCTGGTCGAGGCGCTGAACGGCGCCCTGCGCAGATCCGCCGAGCTCGGGCACGAGGCGGCCGCGATGGCGCAACGGCACGGATGGCTGCGCCTTCCCGCATCCGCGGCCGCGCACTGTGCGCTGGCGATCTGCGCTTATCACCAGAACACGATGGCTCGCGCGGGCGAGTACCTCGATGCCGCCGATGCCGCGGCGCGTGGATCGCGCGACCGGCCCGTGCTGACCGTGGCCAACCTCACCAGGGCGCTCGTGGCGCTTCGCTTCGGAGACGTCGAACGGGCAGAGCGCGCCGTTTCCCGAGCTCGTCAGGATGTGGCCGAATGGCGGGTCCCCGTCCGACTTGCGGGGCTGTTGTCGGCGGTGGATGCTGATGTGCTCGTCGCGGCCGGGCGCGGAGCCGACGCGTTGGAAGCGGCCGACGAGGCGCGCCATTTCGGATGGGGGGAGGCGGCGCTGGTTGCGGCGAAGCTGGCGCTGAGCGATGGTGAGCCGGCGAGGGCGCTCGAGCTCACCGCCGATGGGCTGTCGGGCAGCACGCGGATGCTGCGACCGTCGACGGCCATCGAGCTCCGGGCGCTGTCGGCTGTCGCGAGCCATCAGTGCGGCAACGACGACGTCGCGCTCGAGCTCGTGGAGCAGGCGCTCGCGCTGGCCGAGCCCGAGGGGTACATGAGCCCATTCCTCGCGGTCGGCGCGCCGCTGCGCGAGCTGCTCCTGCGCCGGATCCGGGCCGGCACCGCTCATCGATCGCTCGCCGGCCAGCTGGGCGAGGCGCTTGATTCGCACTCGGTCGGCTCCCCCGAGCAACGCACCGCGCTGCTTCTGGAGCCGCTGTCAGACCGGGAGACAGCCGTCCTGCGCTATCTCCCGACTGCGCTGTCCAAGGCAGACATCGCGTCGGAAATGTTCGTGTCGGTCAACACGGTCAAGACCCACATGAAGAACATCTACCGAAAGCTCGACGTCACCGATCGCTCGCATGCGGTGCGCAGGGCGCGCACGCTGCACCTCGTCTGACGCGTCTGCCTAACCGGGCTGACGCGGCGGCATCCTCGCCATCGTGCCCGCGTTCGGCCGCTCCGGCGTGCCGAGATCCTCTCCATAGACGGCCAGACCCTGGATGACCCATAGGCACAGCGCGAATATCGCGATCGACCACAACGGGTACGCGGGGATGTCGAGCAGAGCGCCGATCGCGGCAAGCCCCGCGGCGATGATTCCGAACCAGCGCCCGAACGTCCCGCCCCCGAACAGGGACGCCGCGGCAAGCAGCTCGATGATCCCGATGATCAGCGTGATCCAGCCCCAGCCCTTGAGGTTCGAAAACATGTAGTGGGCGCTATGGTCGAAGAAGGCCGCGTTTCCAATCGCCGCGATTCCCCAGACGATGTTCAGCACCCCGCCCAGTGTCAGGAATACCGCGGCGAAGATTGCCCGGCCTTCTCCTCTCGGCGCGTCCACGATTGATCTCCTTGCTGTCTTGCAGTAACTCCTCGCTCAGCTTCCGCCAGATGAGGGTGAGTGCTCATCACCCGAGGAGGGTGGTTTGGCACGGGCGCCGTCGATCACCCATAGCGGGTGAGGCATGTTCACCCGATGCGGGACGACCCTGCAGGTCGTGAGCGCCTTCAGCGGTCCGGCCACGCGGTAGTGTCCCGTCCTGCTTGGCTCCGGGATGCCGAGCGCGTCGATCATGCGATCTATGCGGCGGTCGCGGCGACCGACACGCCGTCGCTCGACAGGGCGATGGCCCGGCTCACACGCGCCGCAGACCATTCGAAGCTGTCGCTGGCCGCCGCCGCAGTCCTGTCAGTGACGCGAGGCCCGAAGGGACGCCGCGCGGCGCTTGAGGGGCTTGCGTCGGTCGCCGTCACCTCTGCAGTGGCCAATCTCGTGATCAAGCCGTTGGGACGACGCCGGCGACCGGATCCGGCCGCGGACGACGTACCGCTCGCCCGCCAGGTCCGAATGCCCACCACGACGTCTTTCCCATCGGGTCACTCCGCTGCGGCGTTCGCGTTCGCAACGGGGGTGGGCAATGTGCTTCCCCGGGACGCCGTACCGCTGCGGGCGCTGGCGGCGACGGTCGCCTACTCGCGGGTGCACACGGGCGTCCACTATCCAGGTGACGCGCTCGCCGGCTCACTGCTCGGCGGCGCGATTGCGCAGATCACCAGCGGCGCGCTCGAGCGCAGGTTCGGTCAGTCATCAGCGCGCGGCGCGCATGAGCGTGCCGATTAGGCGACGGCGCGCATCTTCTCTTCGCGCTCCTGGCGCCAGGTCCCGATGAACACGTCGAGGACCATGTTCACGAACCAGATGATGATCGTCGCCCAGACGTAGGTCCAGAAGCCGTGGACGCTGAAGCCGGACACGATCGCCTGCGTGAGCCAGAGCATCCCCATCGACACGAAGAACCACGCGATCCCAAGCGTGATGATCGCCAGCGGGAGCGTCAACAGCCGGGCAAGCGGCTTCAGGAACGTATTGAGGATCCCGAACACGGCCGCGGCGAGCACGACGTCGCCGAAGTGTTCGACGGTCACCTTGCTGAGAATCGCGGCCGTCACCGCGAGGACGATGGCGTTCACGATCCACGAAAGCAATAAACGCTGGGTCAAGGTCATCGTCGCACCGCCAGTCGTAGGGTGACCCCATCATCGCGCAACGGGGGCGAATCGCAACCTGCTTCTACAGACGACGGCTGGATCCTGCTTTCGCCGGGGTCCGACAGCCGCCGGATGGCGAGCAGCTCGAGCCCCAGCGACTGAATCCGCGCCAGGACGTCATGGAGCGCATGCTGGTCGGGCAGCGCGCCGGAGAGGACCGTCTCGGGTGCCCTCGTCGAGGCCGCGAAGTCGCCCAGCATGGCTAGTACGGACTTGTGCAGCTCGCCCTTGATCCGGATCTCATAGCTCGCCGAGGCCACCGTCTCGGCACTGTTGCGCTGCGCGGGGTGACGGGACTTCACCCGCCGGGGGTGACTGTGCCCGCTGCTGTCACGGCCCTTCCTCGGGGGCGCCGGGCCGTCCCTCCTCGCGCCGCCGCACGCCCATTCGGGCCGCAAACACAACCGTGCGGGCGATCCCGACGAGCAGGCCGAGGTCGAGCAGAATCTGGACACAGACGAGGATGCGCGCGATGTCCGTCCGAGCGACGATGTCGCCGAACCCGACGGTGCTGATCACCGTGACCGCGAAGTACACGGCCCCGACGTGGTCGAGCGGCTCCGAGAAGTTGGTGACTCGGACGTGGGAGAGCGACAGATACGTGAACGCGAACACGACGATCAGCAGCGGCACCGCGAGCGCAAGCGTCTCGACCGCCCGCACCTCGGGATGCTCGGCATCGAGGATGCGCAGCACCTGCCATGCGAGCACCCCCAAGAACACAACGAGCCCGATGAGCAGCTGGATCAGCGTCTTGGCGCTCGAGTTGCTGGCAGCCGGGAGCAGGGCGTAGAGCACCACGAGCACCACGGTCGACGTAATGATCCGGAACGCCGACCGCAGCGCGACCCGCTGTTGTTGCGCGCGATCGAGCTCCTCGAAAGACGTCATCCCGCGACATTCACCTCAGTGCGACCCGGTCACTGCAAGGCGGGCGAGCGATCGCAATCCAGGCAGCGCACCTTCGGGCACAGACGCAGATGGCGACGCGCCTGGATGCTGGAGCGAGATCCGGACGCGCAGCGCCCCGGGCCGCATGGTGAACCGCAGCGGAGGATCAAGCAGCGCGGCCTCACCGTCGATCCCGGCCGCAACGGCGCCGTTGGCGTCCACTTCGATCGACGACAGCGACCATCTGCGCAGCAGGCCCTGTCGCATCGGGCCCTTGGGTCCGAGCACCGCCACGCCCAAGCGTGCGGTGTCGAGACGCGGGCGTGTGCCCGATCCGATCGCCGTGCCCAGCCGGTATGGATTGTTGGAGACCAGCAGTGCCATTCCGCTGTCGTGGGCAAACCCGTCGGGGTCGCGCCAGCGCAGCGCGGGCGCGTCGGCATCCGTGCGGGCCGTCTCGGGGATCGTGTCGAGCAGGGTCCTGAGCTTTGCGTCCCGGTAGCCCGAGTGCTGCACCGCCTGCGCGTAAACGCCTAGCGAGACGTTGTTGACGAACACGCGGCCGTTGACCTCCGCCAGGTCGACGAGGCGCTCGCCGCCGGTCGTAAACGCGTCCAGCGCGCCGATCACATCTTCGCGATCGACCCCGAGATCAAGCGCGAAGTGGTTGCGAGTGCCCGCGGGTATGCATGCGTACGGAATCCCGGCGCGCGCTGTCGCCGACGCGACGATCGCCTGCGTGCCGTCGCCTCCGGCCGCCGCAAGGGCGTCGGCCCCGCGCGCCAGAGCGTCGTCGACGAGCGTCTCGAGCGGGGTGTCCCATGTCAGCTCGACGGCTTCGATCCCGCGCTTCGCGGCCTCGTCGGCGAGATGGAATCGCTCGGCCTTGCCCCCGCCCGACTTCGGGTTGTAGAACAGGACCGGGTGCTTTGGCGGGTCAACGGCAGTGAGGTCCGCGTGGCTGGTGAACGCAGCACGCGCCGCCGCGATCGCGCCGAGTCCGGCGGCGACGATGATGATCGCGTCG
>DASYFZ010000406.1:0-14878 GCA_036000295.1 Solirubrobacteraceae bacterium | reverse complement strand
CGCCGAGGGTCAGCCGCATGGCGTCGTGATGTTCGGCGGCAGCGTGCTCGACATGAGCGACTTCCCGACGCGCCATCCGTACACGCTGGCGATCTGGCAGAAGCAGATCGAGCGGATCATGGCCGACTGGATCGCCGAGCTGCCCGTCCAGATCTACTACGGCCACGAGGTGACCGGGTTCACTCAGGACGAGAGCGGTGTCGACGTGCAACTCGCAGGGGACGACGCGCTGCGGGCGCAGTACCTCGTGGGGTGCGACGGAGGTCGGAGCGTGATTCGTCGCGCGGCCGCCATCGAGTTTCCCGGGTGGGAAGCGACGAGGAGCAACCTGATCGCCGAGGCGGAGATGACCGACGGACCCGACCAGGAGCTCCGTCACGACGCGGCGGGCGTCCACGCCGTCCGACGGATGGAGGACGGCAAGGCGTTTCGGGTCGTCGTCACCGAGCCGCAGCTCGGTGGAAACAGCGAGCCCACCCTGCGGGATCTCAGCGAAGCGCTGATCGCGGTGTTCGGCACCGACTACGGGATCCACAACCCCACGTGGATCTCGAGGTTCACCGACGCGACGCGCCAAGCGGCCGCCTACCGTGCCGGGCGGGTCCTGCTCGCCGGCGACGCTGCGCACATCCACTACCCGGCAGGTGGACAGGGCCTCAGCCTCGGCGTGCAGGACGCCGTGAACCTGGGCTGGAAGCTCGCTCAGGTAGTCAGGAATACGGTTCCGGACAGCTTGCTGGACAGCTATCACGATGAGCGCCATCCGGTTGGTGCGCGGGTACTGAGGCAGACAATCGCGCAGGCCCTGCTGCAGCGGCGCGACGACCGGATGCAGGCACTGGTCGACGTGCTGTCCGAGCTCACGATCTTGGACGAGCCTCGCAAGCACATCGCCGGCCTCATGTCCGGGCTCGACATCCACTACGACCTCGGGGAAGGACATCCACTACTCGGACGCCGGATGCCCGATCTGGACCTGATCACCGCCGACGGCCCGGTCCGGGTGTTCGAACTGCTGCGCGACGCGCGCCCGCTGCTGCTCAACCTCGGTCAGCCCGGCGACTGCGACATCACGCCCTGGGCCGATCGGGTCAAGCTGATCGACGCGAGCTATGAGGGCGAGTGGGAGCTCCCGGTCATCGGACTGGTCAGCGCCCCGACGGCGGTGCTGGTGCGGCCGGACGGCTACGTCGCCTGGGTCAAGGACGAAAGCGACGCAGGGCTCACCGACGCGCTGACAACCTGGTTCGGCGCTCCCGCCACGCCACAACGATCAGCTAGCGCGGCTTGATGCGCCGCGGGAAGCCGAGGTGCTCCTCGAGCACGCGCTGTACGCCCTCGGGGCTGTTGAGGTGCCGGCTGTCGTACTCATCGAACATCGCATCCCAGAAGATCTCGTAGAACTGCTTGTCGGGCTTGTTGAGCCCGCGCGGGATCCCCTTGCCCTCGGATCGGGCGATCATGTGCCGGATCGCCCGGCCCTTGCCCGGCCCGTGCTTGAAGTCGATCAGCCCCTCCATGAACAGATGCGTGTGCGTCCCGTGGTCGCCCCCGTTGAACGTCATGTCGATGAACGGTGGGTCCTCGAGTAGCTCCACCTTCGTCAGCTCGCCCTCGATGATCAGCGGCGTCTTGCCGCCGGGGACGAGCTCCTCGAGCGCCTCCATCGTGGTGATGTGCTTATCGGCCGCCCGCTTCCAGATCGCGGCGCAGAACTCGGCCGCGGCCTCCGGGTCACGAACCGTTGCGTGGTACTCCTTGTAAACGGCCAGCAGCCGGTTGCCGTTGTCGTCGCGCTTGATCGACCCCATCACGGTCTGCAACACGTCGTACTCCGGGTTGACGCCGGTCGCTTTGTTGCCCAGCTTCCCGAACGCCTTCTTGGTCGCGTCCTTGACGGCGTCAGCGGACGAGTACGTCTTGACCCTCGCCAGCTCGTCGGCCGTCAGGTCCCCGTGCGGCGTCGGCTTGCGCGGCTCGTGCGCGGTCGTCGTGTGCGGATCATGCGGGTCGCGCGGGCCGCCGCCGTGCGGCTCGGCCGGCTTGGGCGCGTGCGGATCCGAGGGCTTTGATCCGTGCGGCTCCGGTGGCTTGACCTTCGCGGTCTTGCGAGCGTCGTCGGCGACCTGGTCGCCGAGCCGGCCGAGCCCCTTCTCCTCGCCGAGCCGGTTGAGCTTGGCGATCAGCTCGCTGCCGTCCTCGCCCGCCGCGACCAGGCGCTTGAGCGCGCGCGCCTCTCGGAAAGCAAGCGCCAGCGGCACCATCTCGAGCCCGATCGAGAACAGGCTCTCGACGAAGCCTCGCAGCGACGGATCCTCGGTCACCAGCGCGTTTGCGATATCCACGGCGGTGTTCGAGAGCAGCTTCTTCTGGCTGTAATCCTCCCACTCCTCGACGGCTTGGTAGGTGGCCAGCGCGACCGCGCCGATGCCGGCCGGGATCGCGAGCGACGCGCCTGCAGAGGGGATCAGCGTGATCACCGCCAGCGCGAACGCGAACAGCGCGATCCACGATGACGCGCTCGTCGCCTGGCGATGTATGTCGTTGACGACCCCGTCACGGATCGACCCCTTCGGCACGAACATGTTCGCCCGCGTCATCGCGACGACCGTGGGCAGCGTGAGCGGGTCGAGCCCGTTGTGATGGAGCTTGTAGCGCGCCCGCATGATGTCGCCGAGCTTGGGGAGCAGCTCACGCAGCACGGCGCGCATCTCGTTCTGGACGGTTGCGGTGTCGAGCTCGCCGAGGGCGACCTTGTCGAGGTCGCCGCCGTGACGGAAGCTGCCGAGTACCGGGTGCAGCCGCTCCGCCGCGATCCACCCGGCCTTGAGCTGGCGGTAGGCGTCCTTGAGCCGCTCGTCAGCGGCGCGTGCCTCCTTGGCCTCCCTGGTGTTGTCGTCGAGGTTGCGCTTCGTCCACGCGACGCCGCGCTCGTGCTCGCGCTGGTGGACGAGCTGCTGGAGCTTCTTGAGCTCGTCCGCCTTGTCTGCGAGGTCGCGGCGCGTCTTCCAGTTGCTTTCGGCGTCGACGTTCTTGGACTGCGATGCGATCTCGATGACGCCGTTGACAGCGTCGTCGAGGCTGATCGCATCGCGTGCGTACGCGCTCGCCTCGATCTTCGCCGAGTCGTACGGCAACCCATAGGACTCGATGATCTTCTGGATCGCGACCTGGCTGCCGTCAAGCATCCGCTCCGCGGTGGTGAACGCCTGGCCACGGAACTCGCTCGCGAACGACCTGGCCTCGTTCTTGAAGCGATCGAGGTCGGCCTCGGTGTCGGAATGGCCCTCGAGGCTCTCGATCGTCTTGTCGAACGAGCCGTTCTCGCGAATGCCCTCCTCGATGATCGTGCGCATCGACGCCCGCCGGCCCGAGCTGCTCCAATCGGTGGCGCCGGCGTGCTTGATCCCGCGGCGGCCCTCGATGAACTCGATCGCCTCCAGCGTGCGAAGCGCCGCGGTGTGCTCCGTGTTGGGATAGGAGACCGCGTCCTTGACGATCTCCCAGCGCTTGTGTTCGAGCGCCTTGCTGTCGAGCTTGTCGACGTCATCGATCAGCTGCGCGAAATCGCGGTTCTCGGGCGTCGCGCGCTCGGACGCGTTGATCGGTGGCGGCGGGCCGACGAGGATGACCGGGACCCAATGCTCGGCAGTCTTCGGCTGGCGGCTCAGCCGGCGGGCGAGCGCGGCAATCTGGCGGTTGCTGGTCCCAGGCGCGAAGCCTGCGGTCTGGAGTGGGGTGGGCCCCGCCGGCGCCCCCACGGCGTCGCTGTCTGCTTCGCGCGCCTGCGGCACCCTTACGGATGTCCGCGGCATGCACCAACAGTAACCGTGCGGTCAAGAGACTCGCGCGGCGGACGGTGAGGCGCCGAAACTCACCCGCGGCGCGGCCCTTCCGGCCTAGGCGCCCGCCTACGAATCTTCACCCACATCTTCGACAGGGTGATGCGAACTCCTTAGCCCGGGAGTATCAGCGCTGACTATTTGATCGCCGGGATACACCTGAGGGCGCATACTCCACATTCGGTGGGCGGATGAGAGCGAGCTCGAGTCGCATGGCCCTCGCTTTACTGGGAGCGTGCTCGCTGCTCGTTGCAGCCTGCGGCGGCGGCGGGCATCGAAACGTGGCAGCCGGCGACGGCTGCCACACCGAGACCGCGAACGTGGCCGTCTCGTCGGCGCGGGATTCTGGCTCGTGGCCGTACCCGAACGCGACACTCGCGAACACCCGGGATGCGCCGCACTCGGCGATCGCAGCCAAGAACGTGTCCACCCTGAAGCCGGCCTGGACGTTCATGCTGACCGGCAAGGGCGCGGCCGGGGTTACCGGGTATGGCTCGCTGGTTGCGGGGCCGATCGTGCAACACGGCGTCGTGTATCTGCAGGATCTCGATTCCAACGTGTACGCGCTCGCGCTCGGCTCCGGCAAGCTCGACTGGGAATACCTGTGCAACGAGCCAGAGCGGAGCGGGCCGGGCCCCAACGGAGTGGCTGTCTCAGGCGGACGGGTCTACGGGGAGACGCCAACCGCGGTGTTCGCGCTGAGTGCTGCCGGCGGCAAGGCGGCCTGGGTGAACAACCACGTCCTCACCGGCGGCGAGGGCACGTTCGGGATCCAGCCCGAGGTCGCCAACGACCGCGTCTACCTCGGGAGCCAGTACGGAAACGGGCCTGGGGGCGGGGTGCTGATCGCGCTGAGTGCGTCCACCGGAGCGGTGCTCTGGAAGTTCAACACGCTGGTCGGCCCGGCGCCCGGTGTGAAGGCACTTGGTCTGGGCGCGGGCGGCACCTGGGAGACGCCGCTCGTCAGCGGCGACGGGTCGGTGACGTACGGAACCGGCAACCCGTATCAGACGCCCGCCAACGCGATCGCGCACCCGGCGGCCATGCCCTACACCAACAGCGACGTAAACCTCGACGCCGTGACCGGGAAGCTGCGCTGGTACTACCAGGGGGTGCCGAACGACTTCAAGGACTACGACATGCAGGCGTCGCCGATCTCGGCCGACGCCGGCGGCGTCCCCGTCGTGATCGGCAGCGGCAAGATGGGCTACGTCTACGAGATGAACGCCGACACTGGCAAGCTGATCTGGAAGACGCCCGTCGGTGAGCACAACGGCCACGACGACGACTCAATCGAGGCGATGCAGCACAGGCTCACGCTGACCGTGCCGTTCACGATCGCCCCCGGGTCGATCGGCGGGGTCCTGACCAACCTTGCCGCTGCGAGCAACAGCGTCTATGTGACGACCCTCGACCTGCCGCTCACCTACACGACCCTGAAGCTGCCCGTGCCTACCTCCTCCACCGGCCAGCTCGCCGGCGAAGTGGAGGCCATCAATCTCACCACCGGCAAGGTGCAATGGGACAGAAAGGTGCCTTCGCTGCCGGTCGGCGCCGCCACCGTCTCCAACGATCTGCTGTTCACGACTCTGTTCAACGGAACGCTGCTCGCCATCGACCGCGACACCGGCAAGATCGCCTACCAGCGCAAGGTGCCCACGACGACCAATGCTCCGATCGCGATCGCCGGTCGCACGCTGATCGTCCCGGCGGGGGACGCAGGCAAGCGACGAAGCGTGAATCCACAGGTGGTCGCCTACAAGCTCGGTTGATCAGCTTGGTGCAGTCTGGCGCGGACCCCGGGGCGACGCTCCTCGCCTACGGTGCAACCGCCGACACCCTGGCGATGCTCACGTCAAGCGCGCATCCTCGGGCCGCGGGCGGGACCGCGGACATCGAGCGAGCGCTCGCGATGCACACGCATTAGGCGCTCTCTCTGTCGTAGGCGTGGACGGTCTCCACGTCCCAGATTGTGATTGTCGGCTGACCGTTGCCGAGGTCGTCAAGCGTCAAGTGAAGGCGCTCGCGCATGAAGTCCTGAAACTGCTCGCGGGAATCCCACAGGCTGACGATCCGCCACCCACCGTCCATCGGCCCGGCGAGCCGGAGCCGATTGCCCGGTGGCGGACTTCCTGACTCGTACCACGCCTTCGTCAGCGCCTCATCGAGCGCTGAGCTTCCGCCAGGCACTTCAACCACTACGAGGACAGGCATCAACTGCTCCCTTCGGAGGAGTCGACGACAGGCTACCGGGGTGGCCGCCCTCGACCGGCGCGCCTGTTAGAGCGGGGGGACCTGGTTGTTGACCTGCGTCCCGTGATACAGGTGGTTGTGGTCCTTGCACGCGGCCGGGAAGAAGAACTGGACGCTGTCGCTGCGCACGTTGTTGTAGCTGGCGAACAGCGTCACGTGGCCGAGCGTGCCGACCTTGCAGCGCCGGTCGGTGCTGCTCTTCACGCGCACGACGATCTTCATGATGTTTCCGGGGACGCCCCACATCACGGCGTGGTGCGAGTGGTACACGAGGTGGTGCTTGACCGTCAGGACGATCAGCCGGTCGGGCTGGTGGCGGACACGGTCGACCTGACAGAGGATCCCTGAGACCGTGTTGTGGGTCAGGCTGATGTCGCCGTGGCCGCGGGCGTAGCTGCCGGTCGCGCCGCTGATCGGCTGGCCGGTGTGGAAACCCCAGGGCGGAGTCCCGTTGACGATCGGGATCGGGGCGCAGTACTGGACCGGATAGGCGGTGGCCGAGCCGGTCGCGCTGGTCAGCGCCAACAGCGGCGTCAGCATCAGCACGGCGAGCCCAAACCGCCAGATGAAGTGGTTTCGGCGCATCCAGAAGTCGAATATTGCCTTCGCTGCGGGATCTGAAACACGGCCACCGTCTCGTCGGGCGATAATGGCCAGGGTGATCGGGCGAGTCTCAAGCCCGACGTTCGTTGGCCGTTGCGAGGAGCTTCGCGCGCTCGCAGACGCCGTTTCCACGGCGGCCGCGGGCTCGGAATCAGTAGTGCTGATCAGCGGAGAGCCCGGGATCGGTAAAAGCCGGCTGATCTCCGAGTTCACATCGGTCTGCCAGGACTCCGGCGCCACGGTGCTCGTGGGCGAATGCCCGCCGTTGGGGCACGGCGAGCTGCCCTACGCCCCGATCATCACGGTCCTGCGCCTGCTGGGCCGGGCGGTCCTGCCCGCCGATTCGGGGACAGTCCACCCCGATGCCGGTGAGCTCCTGACCGAGCTCACGCTGCAGGGCGAGCAGGTTTCGCTCCCGTTGCTCGACGACGGCTCGCAGGCTCGCTTGTTCGAGCGCCTCTTGGCCGCGCTTCTCAACGCGGCGACGACGGGGCCGCTCGTGCTCGTCGTGGAGGATCTGCAATGGGCTGATCGATCGACCCGTGATTTCCTGGCGTTCGCCGTCCGCGTTGCCCGGCCCGAGCGCCTCGCGTTGATCGGCACGTATCGCAGCGACGAGCTGCACGGCCGTCGCCATCCGGTGAGGCCGTTCGTCCACGAGCTCGCGCGCAGCGGCCAGGCGACGAGGCTCGAGCTTGCACCGTTCACCCGCGCGGAGCTGCGTGCCCAGATTGCAGCGATCACCGGCGAAACGCCCGATCCGATCCTCGTCGACCGTGTGCTCGCCCGCTCGGGCGGCAATCCGTTGTTCGCGGAGGAGCTGCTCGCCTCGGCTATGGCAAGCGCCGGTTTGCCGGAGTCCCTCAGGGACGCGATGCGCTCGCGCCTGGAGAGCGTGCCGGCGGACGTGCGCGACGTCCTTCGGATCGCTGCGGTTGCCGGCCGCACTGTCGACGATGCGTTCCTGGCTGCCGTCGCCGCCCTGCCGAGCCGGGAGCTGGCGGCTGCCCTGCAGGTGGCTGTGGACAGCAACATCCTCATCCATGACCGCGACTCCCCGGGTTACTCGTTTCGCCACGCGCTGCTGAGGGAGGCGACCTACCGCGACCCGCTGCCGCGGCGTCGCCGCGCGCTTCACGAGACCGTCGCCGAGACGCTCACCCGACGGCCCGAGCTTGCCGGTTCGGCCGCGTCCGCTGAGCTCGCCTATCACTGGCACGCGGCCGGTCGGGTGCCAGAGGCTCTCCGCGCGTCGGTTGCGGCGGGGCTGTCGGCGGAGCGCATCCACGCGCTAGCCGAAGCGCTGATGCATTACGAGCAGGCGCTCGGGATGTGGGACGCCGCAGGGGATGTGGAACTGCCCGTGGATCGGATCGAAATCACCCGCCGGGCCGCGGACGCGGCGCTGCTGACGGGCGAGTACGACCGCGCGGTCGCGCTCGCGACGGAGGTCGTCGATTGCACCGGCAGGCAGTCCGAGCCCGCGCGGGCGGCCTTCGCTCACGCGCGACTCGGCCACACCCTGTGGCAGGCGGGTCAGGGCGAGACTGCCGCGCTGGCCGAATACGAGCGCGCCGCGGTGCTGATGCCGGCAGCGCCCCCGTCTGCCGAGCGGGCGTTCGTGCTGGCCTCCGAGGCTCAACTGCTGCTGCGATCCAATCGCCGTGAGGCGTCGGCGGCTCGGTGCGAGGAAGCGCTTGAGGCGGCCCGCGCAGTCGGGGCGTCGGCCGTCGAGGCGCACGTCCTGAACACGAACTGCCCGAACCTCGGCGCGGTCGGTGAGTTCGATCGCGCGGTCGAGTCCGCCGCGCAGGCACGAGCGATCGCGCGGCGTGTCGGATTGGTTGAGGAGATCGGCCGCAGCTACGTCAATGGAAGCGACGCGCTCGATCACGCCGGACTGGTGGAGCAGTCGATCGCCCTCGCGCGCGAGGGCATCGAAGCCTGCCGCGAGCTCGGCATCGACCGGCGCTTCGGAGACTGCCTGCGCTGCGAGATCGCCGGCCGGCTGCTGCGAGACGGCCGATGGGCAGAGGCTGCGCAGCTCGTCCTGCACGTCCTCGATCGCGGCCCGACCGGGCTCAATCAGCTGATTGCCTGCGAGACACTGGGGCGCCTGCTCGCCGAGCGCGGTGAGCTCAAGTCCGCCCGCCGCGCACTGGACCGCGCCGCGCGGCTGCTGGAGAACATCACAAGCTCGGTCTGGATCGGCCCGATCCTGGAGGGTCGCGCCACGGCCGAGCTGTGGGCCGGTCGGCCGTCGGCGGCAGCGTCACTGCTGAGCGAGTGCCTCGCGCTGGTGCAAGGCAGCGAACACGTCTTCTACACCGCCCGGCTATATGAGCTCTCGATCCGTGCCTGCGCTGAGCTGGCGGCGTCGGCGCCCGACGCCGAGCGCGCGCGACGCGATCAGCTCGCGAGCGCGGACGAGCTGCTCGAGAGGCTCGACGGACTGCTGGGTGAGCTGTCGGGATCGCCGCCGCCGCGAGTGCTCGCGAGCCGCGCCGCGGCTGTTGCCGAGCGCTCCCGGATCGGTGATCACGGCGACCCAGCGCTGTGGTGCAGAGCCGAGGCAGCGTGGGACGCATGCGGTGACCGCTACTTGGCCGTTTACGCAGCCTGGCGTCATGCCGAGGCGCTGGTCGCACACGGGGCCGCCCGCACCGACGTGGCGATGCGTCTGCGCCGCGCGCTGCTCGTCGCGGGCGACATGGGTGCCCGGCCGCTGCGGGAGGAGCTGGAGGCGCTCGCGCGGCGGGCCGAGGTCGATTTCGACGAAGTCGCCGCCAACCCCGTCGGGGTCGCGTTGACCGCACTCGAGCAGAGCTCGCGCGAGATCGACGTTCTGGCCCCGGCGCCGCGGTCCGGGCAGGGAGGGCCGAGTTCAAGGATCGTCCGCCCCAGTGGCTGAACTCGTCACCGGCCGCTTGAAGCTCAGGCAGTGGCGGGACGCCGACCGGGCGCCGTTCGCGGCGCTCAACGCGGATCCGGAGGTGATGCGCTACTTCCCGGCAACGATGACGCAAGCGCAGAGCGACGAGTTCGCCGGGTACGTCTACGACACGATCGATCGCCAGGGCTGGGGCCTGTGGGCGGTGGAGGTGACAGACGGTCCGCCGTTCGTCGGGTTCGTGGGCCTCAACCGCGTGACCTTCACAGCGCACTTCACGCCCGCTGTCGAGGTCGGGTGGCGGCTCGCCCGGCCGTTCTGGGGCAACGGGTACGCAACCGAGGCGGGGGCTGCCGCGCTCACGTACGGCTTCGAGCAACTGGACCTGGACGAGATCGTGTCGTTCACCTCGCGGCTCAACGAACCCTCGATTCGCGTCATGCGCCGCCTTGGGATGCGGCACGAGGCGGCGGGCGACTTCGACCACCCCAGGGTGGCCGAAGGCAGCCCGCTGCGCCGCCACGTCCTCTATCGGCTACCGAAAAACGCGAGTTAGCGCGAACTCCGTGCCGCTGCTGCTGCCGGTGCCGCCTGCTGCGATGATTCGGTTCTGGGAGTCGATCACCAGGTCCTGGCCGAAGTCGTTGTGGGTACGGATCCGGTTCTCGGCGTGCCGGCCGGCTGGTCGGCGAGGCGATAATCAGCGCAGCCGTGCCATCTCGGGCAACCATCTTTGTCGCTGTCGTACTGGAGAACGAACACGCTCCGGATGACGCGCTGGCGACCGTGCGCGTGCTGGAAGCGGAGCAAGACGTAGAAGTCCGTGACGCGGCCGTCGTGATCCGCACCGAGGTCGGCCGGATCGAGCTTCAGCAGACGCGCCAGATCGCTCCTGGAGAGGGGGTCGTCGGCGGCGGGACCGTCGGCCTTGTCGCCGGGCTGCTGCTGGGGCTACCGGTCGGCGGGGCGCTGATCGGCCTGGCCGGCGGTGCGTTGCTCGGGCTGCGCGACACCGGTCTCCCCAACAAGCGCCTGCGCAAGCTCGGGGAAGACCTGCAGCCGGGGCAGTCGGTGCTGTGCGTGCTGGTGGACGCGGACGCCGTCGCGCGTGCGCGCGAGGTGCTCCAGCACTACGGCACGGCCTTCGAGGTGGAGCTCTCTTCGGACACTGCGCCGTAGCGCCGCTGAAACAACGCGTAAGCAACGCCGCCAACCGGGAGCGGTATCCAGAACGCCACCAGCCGGTAGGCGAGCGTCGAGACGAGCGCCTGTTGCGCGCCGACGCCGGCGGCCGTGAGCAGTCCAGTCAGGCCCGCCTCGACAAAGCCCAGACCACCTGGCGTGACGGGAACCAGCGCGAGCAGCGCACCGCCGACGTACGCAAGCAGCACGAGCGACGCGTGGGGTCGCACGCCGACCGCGGCCAAGCAACAGACGAGCGCGACGTAGTCAAAGCCGACCTTGCCCACGGCGCCCGCGAGCGCGACGTGCCAGCGCCTGCCGAACGTCCGCTTCATGCGATCGCGCTGCTCGAGCAGGTGTTCGGGAAGGTTCGCCGCCGAGTCGCGCTTCACACGCTGGATCAGCCAGCGCGCCGCGCGCCCCACGATCAGCAGCGGACGGTCCCAGCTAAATCCCACCGCGGACAGGATCGCTACGGCGACGAACCCGCCGATGCCGACGTATGCGGTTTCGACCAGGCCGCGCGGTGCGGCCACGCCGCCGATGATCGCCGGCAGCGCCAGCAGCGGCATTGCGAGGGTTACCGTGGTCGTCGCGATCGACGACGCCGCCAGCCCCGACGCGACATCGCCGCTGCGGACGCCTGCCTTGGTCAGCATCCGATACGCGACCGCCCCGGCCGTCGCAGCGCCCCCGGGAACGATGCTCCCGACCGCGCCGCTCGCGAGCTGGGACGTGGCGACCGCGAACCAGCTCGTTGCATGCAATGCGACGCGCAGCATCGACCACAGCGACAGATAGCTCATCACCTCGAACAGGACCGCGAGCGCCAGCCAGCCGGGCTTCAGCGTCTTCAGCTGAGGCCACGAGGCCAGGACCGAGAGCACCTTCGGCGCCAGCAGGTACAGCGACAGCGCCGTGATGATCAGTCCGATGATCCGCTTGGCGATCTGCCAGCCGTTCATACGCTTGCCACGCTCGCGGTCCGGGTGTGCGACGGCATCGCCCGAAGGGGATGATGTTTGCGAGCCTTCGCTGGCCATGACCAAGCCGAAAGGACCGTGACTCCGTGAGAAAGATCCAGAGCCAGGGCGTCCATCACATCACGCTCGTGGGCGCCGACCGGCAAACATCGATCGATTTCTGGGAAGGCGTGCTCGGCATGCCGTTCGTCTTTGAGCAGCCCAATCTGGACAACGCCTCCGAGAGCCACCTGTATTTTGATCCCGGCGACGGTCGCCTGGTCACGGTGTTCACCAACGAGGAGCGCACCGCAGACCCCCGGCGCACGCCGACCGACCCGGGTTGCGTGCACCACCTAGCGTTCGCGCTTTCGCAGGCGACGTTCGCCCAGACCGTCAAGCGGCTCGATGAACGCGAGATCAAGCACAGCGGCGTCAAGGATCGCGGCTTCATGGATTCGATCTATTTCACCGACCCGCTCGGATTGCTGATCGAGCTTGCGTCGTATCGGTTCGAGCCTCCGGCCGGGTTCACGCATGCCGAGGTGCTGCTGGCGGCACACCGTATCCGCGTGGCACGGGATGACTACAACATCGCGCCGATCCACCTCGCGGACGCGATCGAGCAGCTCGTCGCAAGCTCCCGCGATTCTCTCTCTGAGGACCGCGAACCGAAGGACCCCTACGCCCAGGCGCGTCCGGCCGCGGTGGATGTGCCCGATGAGTGACGGCCTTCCACTCACCGGCGGCTGCAATTGCGGGGCGGTTCGCTATGAGGTCACTGCACCGCTGGTGGCGGCGAGCTACTGCCACTGCAAGCGTTGCCAGCGCCGCACCGGTACCGCAGTCTCGGCGAGCGGGCATCCCGCGGAAGGAGCGTTTCGCGTCGTCTCCGGTGAGG
The DNA here is from genome assembly GCA_036000295.1 of Solirubrobacteraceae bacterium. Lineage (GTDB taxonomy): Bacteria > Actinomycetota > Thermoleophilia > Solirubrobacterales > Solirubrobacteraceae > Palsa-465. The sequence goes on along the minus strand of DASYFZ010000406.1, from coordinate 2,245 downwards.
ACCGGCTGCGTGTCTGGCAGCCCGAAGGTGGCGGCGAGAAGTGGTTCTGCGGCGATTGCGGCTCGTCGGTGTTCGGTCGCAATGCGAGCCATGCCGACCCGATTGGGATCCGAATGGGCACGTTCGACGGTGACCCCGGCATTCGGCCGAGCGTCCGCCAGTTCGTGAAGTACGCCGCGCCCTGGGAGCCGATCCCGGACGACGGCTTACCGCGCTACCCCGAGAGCCGTCACGCCGACGACGGCTGAGCGCGTAACGGCGGGTCCGGCTGACATCATCGTGGCGTGGCCGGCCAACCGACCGCTGGCGACCCGGACGGGACCGATGCCCCTCGGTCACGCGGCTGGCTGGCATCCCCCGCGGAGCGGGAGCGCCGCCTCGAAGAGATCGGGACCGAGCCGGACCCTCGCTTCAGCTGGGCCAACGAGCGGACGTTCCTCGCCTGGAACAGGACCGCGCTCGCGCTGATCGCCGCCGGACTGGCCGCGGCTCAGTTCCTGCATCTCAGCCCGCACGGCCTGCGACTGATCGTGGCGGTGCCACTGATCGTGCTGGGAGGCGTGCTGGCGCTGGCGAGCTATGTGCATTGGGAAGACAGCGAGCGGGCGATCCGCCTCCAGCAGCCGCTTCACTACTCGTGGATGCCGCGCGTGCTTACCGGCGGGATCGTGATCATCGCGCTCTGCGGCGGCATCCTGGCGATCGTCGATCGGATCGTCCATTGACCCCTGCGCCTCAGTTCGATCCGGGCCTCGCCCGCGACCGCACAGCGTTGGCGTGGACGCGCTCCGCGCTGAGCATGCTGGCGATCGGCACGCTGATCGCGCGCGCGGCTATCGAGGCGGCTCTGGACGGGGTCGCTGTGATCGCCGCGATCGCGACGCTGGCTCTGGCTCTGGTCACCTGGCGTCACGGCAACGCGCTGTACCGCGAGCGCGCGGTCGACAGCGGACAGCCACATCATCAGCCCGGGGCGCTTGGCTTCTTGATGTCGGTGACGCTGTTGATCGCCGTCGTCGCGCTGGTCGTCACGCTCGTGCTCTGAAGACGCGCGCAGCGGCGGCGTACGATGCGGCTATGGAGCCGTATTGCTCCCTGAGCGAAGGAGAGCTGCGAGAGCAGCTCACTCGCTATGCAAACGCCGGCCGCCGCGCTGAGGTGCTCGAGCACACGCAACGGCGTCGGGTGATCCGCGTCGGCTCAGAGGTGCCCGAGTCGCTCATCCTCCGGCTCATCGAGGTCGAGCGCGGGTGCTGCCCGTTCTTCGAGATGGGGTGGGACGGAGCGTCGCGCAGGCTGGCGATCGAGGTGAAAGACAGCGATCACGAGCCGGCGTTGGCGGCGATCGCGTCGGCGTTGGGCGCCGACACGGACTAGGGCGACTGCCCGCCGTTGCGGTAGCTCAGCGTGACCTGCTCGCCGGTCTCCGATGACCTGACGATCGCGTCGCATACCTCCGCAGCCCGATATCCGTCCTCGAAAGTCGCCCCATGGGGCGCGACGTCGCCGTCCTCGCGGATCGCCGTCAGCAGGTGGTGCAGTTCGTGGACGAACGTGTGCTCCCAACCGAGGATGTGTCCCGGCGGCCACCAGTGCTCGAGATAGGGATGGTCGGGATTGGTCACGAGGATCGTGCGAAAGCCGCGCGTGCCCTCGCTGAGCTCGAGCTCGTTGAGGCGCTCCATGTTGAATGCGATCGAGCCCGCCGTCCCGTTGACCTCGAAGCGCATGCCGTTCTTGCGCCCGGCGCAGAACCGCGAGGCCTCGATCGTGCCGAGCGCCCCACAGTCGAACTCGACGGTCGCTGCGAACGCGTCGTCGACGTCGACCTGGACGCCGTCGCGAACCGGGTTGAACGTTCGCAGCGTGCCGGACACCGTTGCGACTTCGTCAACCAGATAACGCGCCACGTCGATGACGTGCGCGCCGAGGTCGCCCAGCGCGCCCGAGCCCGCGATTGACTTGTCCAGCCGCCACAGATTGGCCACCGAGGGATCGACGAGCCAATCCTGGAGGTAGGCGCAGCGGAAGTGAAGGATCTCTCCCAGCTCCCCGGCGGCGATTAGATCGCGCGCCAGCCGGACAGCGGGGACGAACCGATAGTTGAACGCGCACATGTGCTTTACGCCCGTGGCGTCGACGCGCTGCCACGCGTCAAACGAGTCGTCGGCTGTGAGTCCCAGCGGCTTCTCACATACGACGTGCTTGCCGGCTTGCGCGGCGGCGATGCTCGGCTCGGTGTGGA
>DASYFZ010000383.1:0-2242 GCA_036000295.1 Solirubrobacteraceae bacterium | reverse complement strand
CATCCGGCACAGGGCGATCGACTTCTTCAGCAGCGGGCTACGCGTGCCGCTCGTGACGACGCCGACGCGGCGGCGACCCACGTACACCTCGTCGCCGTGCCCCGTGGCCTCATTGCCCTCGAGCTCGAGACCGACGAGGCGCCGCTGCGGGTGCTCCTTGCGCTCGATGAGCGCCTCGCGTCCAATGAAGTCCTCGTCGCCGAGCACGACTGTGAACCCGATCCCCGCTTCGAACGGGTCGACCTGGTCGTCGAACTCGTAGCCGGCGAAGATCAGCCCCGACTCGATCCGCAGGATGTCCAGTGCCTCGAGCCCGAGCGGTAGGCCGCCGCGCGGCTCGGTCACGTCCCAGATCGCGTCCCACACGGCCGGCCCGTCGGACGGATGGCACCAGATCTCGTAGCCGAGCTCGCCCGTGTATCCGGTGCGCGAGATGACGACCGGGATTCCGTCGTAGTCGCCGATCCGTCCGATCAAGAAGCGGAACCACTTGAGCTCGGCCAGGCTTGGCTGCGTCGGCGGCGTCCACACGATCTCGGCCAGGGCCTCGCGGCTCAGCGGACCCTGCAGCGCCAGGTTGTGAAGCTGATCGGTCGACGGCTTGATCCAGGCGCGCAACCCAGCTCGATCGGCGACCTCGCGCAGCCACACGCCGTCGTACTCGTCGCCGCCGACGAACCTGAAGTTGTCCTGCCCGAGGCGGAACACGGTCGCGTCGTCGATCATCCCGCCGGTCTCGTTGCACAGAGCGGTGTAGACGACCTGTCCGACGGCGAGCTTTCGCACGTCGCGCGTGATCACCCGCTGGATCAGCTGCTCGGCGTCGGGCCCGACGACCTCCCACTTGCGAAGCGGAGAGAGGTCCATCATGGCCAGGCGCTCGCGACAGGCCCAGTACTCGGCGATCCCGCCCTCGTTGTTGAAGCAGTGGGGTAGCCAGTAGCCGCGGTACTCGACGAAGCTCTTGGTCAGCTCGGAGCTACGCGGATGAAACGCGGTCTCGCGCGTCAGCACCGCGGGGGCGTCGGCAGTCACGCGGTGGGCGATGGCCATCGAGAAGCGGTTCTCCGGCGGATACACGCGCACGTGGACATCTGTCACCTCCCAGGCATTCGATGGGTCGATGTCGTCGGGACACGCCGACGACGCGCACACCAGATCGGTGTGAGCGCGCAGCATCACGTAGTCGCCGGGTCGCGACCACGGCTCGTCGAACACGAGCTGATGGTTGGAGTCAAAGCAGGTGTTGTAGAAGAAGTTGAGCGCCGGCCAGCCCTTGCGCGGAGCGATCGGGAAGGAGCGCAGCGCTCCGTTGAAGTTGTCGGTGCAGTTGATGTGCCCGGGGTAGCCCATGTCCTCGTAGTACTTGGCCTGGCAGGCCAGCGCGAACGTGTCGTGGCGACCGACCGTGTCGCGTACGACCTCGACGAGCGGATCCATGTCGAGGTCGTAGAACTTGCCGTACAGCCCCGGCACCGGGTAGGCGTTGCCCATCAGCGTCCGCGTCACGGTCGAGTCCAGGCCGCGCTCAGACCCGTTCTCGAGCTTGTGGCGATGAAACGCCAGGAAATCCGAGCATTGGCGCCCGAACACGTCGATGATCTGGATGTACTCGCCGGCCCGGACCTCGTAGCTGGAGGCCGTCGCGGCGTCGATCCGGAAGTCCAGGCGCGGCTCGGCCAGCGGCGCCGGCAGCTCGAACTCCTCGCGGGCTCGCGGGGTCGCCCGGTGGATCTCGAGCAGCAGCTCGGTGGCGGGCGCGTCCCCGTCGACGAGCCGCCCGCCGGGCGCTGCGACGCGCAGCACCACATCCCGGTCTGCCACGAGCTCGACCTGTTCGCCGGGGCTCGAGTCGGGGCCGAACAGTCGCGCTGCCCCCGACTGGGAATCCGGCTGCAGGCCGACCGCCTCCAGGCCGCCAGACAGCATCGCCACCTGGCCGCCGTGACGGTCGATGATCCGGATCCGGTCGTCGCCCGCCAGCCTGACCTCGGTGGCGCCTCCTGGCGACACCGGGTATGTCTCGCGCGACGGATCCGGCGCGAGCAGCCCTCCCGGCAGGAGCACCGTTGTCGCCATCGGTTACGCGGTCGCTTCGGCTTTCTCGACCTGGGCCAGCAGCTCCTCGGCGAGCTTGCGCTTGCCGTCGGCATCGAGCTTCTTGACCTCGTTCTCGACGGCGCGCCGGTTGTAGGTCTGGTTCCAGTAGTCGAGGCTGTCGAATCCGAGCAGCACCGCCTTG
>DASYFZ010000325.1:0-4050 GCA_036000295.1 Solirubrobacteraceae bacterium | reverse complement strand
GACGTCGCCGTCGATCCGCTCGAGGGCACTCGCCTGACGGCGCTCGGGATGCCGAGTGCGCTCGCGGTGATCGCGCTGTCTGAGCGCGGAACGATGTTCGACCCCGGCCCGTGCGTGTACATGGAGAAGATCGCCGGCGGCCCGGAGATCGCCGATCTGCTCGATCTCGACCGGCCGCTGCCCGAGACGTTGGGGCTGGTGGCCGAGCGCAAGGGGATCGACATCCGCGACGTGATGGTCGTGATGCTCGACCGCGAGCGCCACCACGAGGCCATGGACGAGGTTCGCCAGGCGGGCGCGCGGGTGCGGCTGATATTGGACGGCGACGTCTCGGCGGCGCTGTTGGCGGTGAGCGACAACTCTGCGGTGGACTTGCTCTGGGGGATCGGCGGGACGCCCGAGGGCGTGATCTCGGCGGCCGCGATCAAGTGCATCGGAGGTCAGCTCCTGGGGCGACTGTGGCCGCGCAACGACGACGAGCGGTTGGCGGCGGTCGAGGCGGGCTATGACCTCGAGCGGGTACTGAGCTGCGATGACCTCGTGCGCGGCGAGGACGTGTTCTTCTCGGCGACCGGGGTCACCGACGGCGATGTGCTGCAGGGCGTGCGCTATCAGGGCGACCGCGGCGCGACGACCGAGTCGCTGGTGATGCGGTCACGTTCGGGGACGGTGCGGCGGGTGTCGGCGCGCCACGACCGCGGCAAGCTGCGCGAGCTGACCGGCGTCCGCTACGGCTGATTCGACGAGGCCCTCTCGGGCTCGGAGGTCCCGTTGCTGGTTGGCTGCTGGGGTCTGAACCTCGCGGGCATCATCATCGACAGCCGCCCGATCTTCGAGGTCGCGAGGTTCAGCTTGGCGAGCGAGCGCAGGAACGCGTGCGTCACCAGCACGTGGATCGCCGACTGCGTCGCCTCGTACACCGGGGTGCTGAAGCCGGCTGCGATCGACGGGTAGAAGTTCGCGACCTCGACCTCGATGCGGAGCTTCGCCTGGCCGTCGGCGGTCGCTTCGGGGGCGCGGCGCACATCGAGCGACAGGTAGCCGCAGCCACGCCTGCGTCCCCGGCGCGCGACGAGCAGGCCTCCGCGGATCTGCCAGCGGACGTTGCCGTGGTCGGGCTCGATCACGTATTCGGGAGAGGTGAAGCGCAGCAGCGTCAACGGCCGGGTCAGGAACACGACCGTGCGCTCGTTGCTGCCGTAGATCACGCGGATCAGGCCCAGCGTCACCCGGCTGAGGAAGCGCCAGTAGGTGCGCGCGAGGTTCTCGAGGTTGGTGGGAGTCCACAACCGGTCGAGCTCGGCCTGGGCCATCGTGATCTCAGCCGATTGGACGGAGTGCACGGCGCCGTCGGTTGAGATCGTCGTCGACTTGCGAGGCGAGACGATCACCGCGCGGGCCGGGAGGCGGCGATGGCGCCGCTGGCGGGCGACGATCAGCGCCGCAAAGGCCGCGAGCAGGACGGCCAGTTCGCTCATGCGTGTGCTGGCCGGTGATTGGGGTGCATGGAGCGCGAGACCCAGGGGCCGGCAGGCGAGGACGCAGAATGCAGCCGGACGACTCGGGCGCGGCCCGAACAGGCGAGGCTGGATGCCGAGCGGGCCGCAAGCCCGAGGCAGCAGCGCTGCGCGAGCATTCGAGGACGCGGCATGACGGTCATCCGGGTCCGCGATACATGTGCCCTAATCGCCGGACAGTGCACGAAGTCAATTGTGCCCAGTTTTTCGTCGGTTCAACGCTGTTTGTGCGTAAAGAGAGCGGTCTTGGCGGGCAGGCTCCTCCGCGTGTATATCCCCCAACTCGATCGCGGTCGCGATCCAGTTTGGGGCGAAAGCAGCGTGGGACGCTGTTTTTGCCCAAAAGCTCGTTGCCGGGCGGTCGAGACGGGCGATATGCAGGCTGCCCCGACGGTGCGGCCGTGCGGCCGTGCGGCCGTGCGGCCCGGCGGCCCGGCGGCCCTGCGAGCGGGCGGGCGGGCGGGCGTCAGCGCGCGAGCGGCTGGAGGCGCACGCGGGTGCCGGCGGGGGCATCGCCTTCACCGGCCGGGATCAGCGCCAGCGCGTCGGCGCCGAGCAGCGAGGTGACGATGTGCGACGCCTGGGGGCCGTTGGGGAGCGCGACGGTGCTGCCGTTCAGGCGCTCCAGGCGGACCCGGATCGCCATCTCCCGGCTGGGGTTGCGCCGGACGGCGGTCGCGAGCACGGCCTCGCTGTCGAGCGGCTGATCCTCGACCCCCGCCTGCAGCGCGAACAAAGCGGGCCGCGCGAACAGCGAGAACGTCACGAACGCCGACACGGGGTTGCCCGGCAGCCCGAACACGAGCTTGTCGCCGGCGGTGCCGAACCAGGTGGGCTTGCCGGGCTGCAGCGACACGCCCCAGAACACCTCGGTGACGCCGAGCGCGGCCAGCGCCGGCTTGACGTGGTCGTGGGGGCCGACCGACACACCGCCCGAGACGATCGTCACATCCGCTTGCTCAAGCGCCTGGCCGAGCGCTGCCTCGGTGGCGGCACGATCGTCTGGCAGGCGCTGGGGCGTGGGCGTCGTCGCCCCGCAGCCGGTGCAGAGCGCGACGAGCATCGGCGCGTTGGAGTTGTGGATCTCGCCGGGGCCGAGCGGCTCGCCCGGGGCACGCAGCTCATCGCCGGTGCTCAGCACCTGTGCAGCCGGGCGCCGCGAAACCGACAGCTCGCCCAGTCCGGCGGCGACGGCGGCGCCGAGCTCGGCGGCGTGCAGCACGATCCCGGCCGGCAGCACTTTGGTGCCGGCGTGCATGTCCTCGCCCGGGTTGCGCACGTTCTGGCCCGGCTCCACGGCCTCGTTGATCGTGACGGTCTGGCCGTCGGTGTCGGTGTAGGTGTCCTCTTGGCGGATCACGGCGGTGGCGCCCTCGGGCACCGCGGCACCGGTGGAAATTCGGATGGCCTCGCCGTCGTCGAGCGTCTGGTCGGAGGGCGTCCCGGCGCGCGATTCGCCGACCAGGCGCAAGGTGCGCGCGGACGGACCGGCCTTGATCGCGAAGCCGTCCATCGCCGAGCACGCGAACGGCGGCACGTCGCCGACGGCGTGCACATCCTCCGCAAGCACGCGGCCCAGAGCGTCCTGGATATCGACGCGCTCGCGGCCGAGCGGATGGGTGTGCGCGAGCACGAGCTCCCGCGCCCGCTCGATCGTGATCAGCGCGGCAGACATGTCACGACCGGTTCGCCTGGCATAACAACATTGTCCTCCCGATACTCATCGGTGCGTATTTAGGAGGTTTCAGTAGGTCTCGCGTGATAAAAGGATGCCGATGCAGGCAGGCCCACCACGGCGGCGGCCGGCACGTGCAGTAGCCGATGCCCCGATTAACCCATTACTGGCGCGTTTAGACGAGCTCACTAAGGGCTGGCTGCTCGCGCTGCTCGAGCATGCTTCGCTCGACGAAGCACCTGGGATCCTAGCCGCGGACCTGCCGCGCGACGGGCCACGCCTGTGCGAGGCGCTCATCCGAGCGCTGGCCGACGACTCCGACCTGCGCCGGATCGAGCCACATGGACAGCTCGAACCGCTCGTGTCGCGCACGGGGCAGCTTGCCGGGGCCACAAACCCCGAGGCGAGCATCCGGGCCGTGGACACGCTGGAGGCGGTGATCTGGAGCGCGATTCGCTCCGAGCTGCGCGACGACGATCCCGACCTCCTGGCCGAGATCTCCGAGCGGCTGTCGCGGATCGTCGGCCTGGTTCGCGCTGCGGTTCTACGCGGCGCGACGGCGAGCGCGCCTGCGAGCCCGCCGGGCACGCATCTGCGCCCGCTCCCGGATCCCCAGCAACCGTCCAGGGTTCAGGATCCAGGCGGCACGGAGCCGATCGCAAGGCGACCGGAGCCGCCCGAGCCGGAGGACCCGGAGACGCTGGCCGGCGACGAGCAGGTGTGGGTGGGCGTACTCGACCGCGAGCTGACACGGGCACAGCGCTCGGGCTCGCCGTTGTCGCTGCTGTTGCTCGAGCTCGAGGAGGCCGAGCGCGTGATGGCGGTTGAGCCGCCGGGCGAGGCCGCCGCGACGTTCGG
>DASYFZ010000321.1:0-12265 GCA_036000295.1 Solirubrobacteraceae bacterium | reverse complement strand
GCTCAAGCCGGCCTTCAAGCCCAATGGCACCGTCACCGCCGGCAACGCCTGTCCATTGAACGACGGCGCAGCCGCGATACTGGTGATGTCCGAGGAGAAGGCTCGCGAGCGCGGCGTCAAGCCGCGGGCGCGCATCGTGGCCTCCGCGGTGGCGGCGATCCGGCCCGAGATCATGGGTCTCGGCCCGATTCCAGCGTGCCGCGCGGTGCTCAAGCGAGCCGGCTTGACGATCGACGACATCGACGTGGTCGAGCTCAACGAGGCGTTCGCGGCGCAGGTGATTCCGTGCCGCGACGAGCTCGGCATCGACCCGGAGAAACTGAACATCAACGGCGGCGCGATCGCGCTCGGCCATCCATTCGGCATGACCGGTGCGCGGATCATGACCACGCTCCTCAACAACCTCGACTCGGTGGGCGGCAGGTACGGCCTCGAGTCAATGTGCGTGGCCGGCGGACTGGGTCAGGCGATGATCGTCGAGCGGCTCTCTTAAAGCGGAAAGGAACGGCACAAATGACAACTGCAGATTCCAAGACTCAGACCGTTGCGCGTGATCGCGATCTCACCGGACTGGTCGCACTGGTCACAGGAGGCACGCGCGGCATCGGCGCCGCGATCTGCCACGCGCTCGCCGCGGACGGCGCCGTCGTGGCGGCGGGCTATTCCTCGAATCAGACGCGCGCCGACGAGCTACGCCAGTCGGTCGAGGCCGAGGGAGGCACGCTGTCTCTGCATCAGGGCAACATTGGCGACGCCGAAGACTGCGAGCGCGTCGTCAAGGACGTCATCGAACAGCACGGCCGGCTCGACATCCTCGTTAACAACGCGGGCATCACAGTCGACAAGCTGTTCTTGAAGATGTCCGCGGCCGATTGGGACAAGGTAGTGCGGGTCGACCTGTCAGGCGCCTTCTACATGGCCAAGCCGGCGCTCGGGCACATGATCGGGCGAGGCTCTGGGCGGGTCATCAACATCTCGTCGGTGAGCGGCGAGATGGGAAACGTCGGCCAGGTGAACTACACAGCCGCGAAGGCAGGCATGTTCGGACTGACGAAGACGCTCGCGAAGGAGGCGGCGCTTACGGTCCGCTTGGCCGGAAAGCTAGAGAAGGGGACGGGCGTCACGGTCAACTGCATCGCCGCGGGGCTGACCGAGACCGACATGGTCGCCACCATCCCGCCGTTCCTATTTGCGGAGATGGTCGAGCGCATCCCGATGCACCGGGCGGGCTACCCCGAGGAGATCGCGCGCGTCGTGTGTTTCCTGGCCCAGGACGCCTCGGCTTACATCACCGGGCAGATCTGGGACGTCGACGGCGGACTCAACATGTAGCGAAGAGACACGTCTGCCATCAGCCTCCCGATGGCGGGCGGCGCGAGATAGACCCTGCTGATCAAACCCCCCAAGCACGCGAGAGAGACTCACATGGCTACCAATGTTTCAGAAAAAGAAGCTCGTGACGTCGTCGAGGCGGCGCGGGAGGCCGACTGGAAGCTGCCGAGCTTTGGCAAGCAGTTGTTCCTGGGCGATTTCCGGCTCGATCTGATCCATCCGCAGCCGCGGCTGGACCCAGAGGCGATCGAGAAGGGCGAACGATTTCTCGCTGAGCTGCGGGCCGTGCTGACGGAAACGGCGGATCCGCTCGAGATCGAGCGCGATTCGAAGATCCCGGACAACGTGATCGACGCGCTGAAGCGGATCGGCGCGCTCGGGATGAAGGTGCCGCCGAAGTACGGCGGGCTTGGTCTCTCTCAGGTGTACTACAGCAAGGCGCTGGCAATCGCCGGCAACTGTCACTCCGCGATCTGCACGTTGCTGAGCGCGCACCAGTCGATCGGTGTCGCCGAGCCGCTGCTCATGTTCGGTAGCGAGGAGCAGCGGCAGAGATGGCTGCCGCTGGTCGCCAAGGATCACATCAGTGCGTTTCTGCTGACCGAACCGGGCGTGGGCTCCGATCCGGCGCGGATGGAATCAACCGCGACGCCGGTGGGCCCCGAGCTGGCGGCGGCCCCGCTCGACGACCACATGCTGGCGACGCCGACCGAGGGCGGCTACCTGATCAGCGGGCGCAAGCTGTGGGCGACGAATGGCACCGTGGCGGACATCGTCGTGGTGATGGCGAAGGTTCCCAAGAGCGACGGTCACCGCGGTGGCATCACGGCGTTTGTGCTGCCGTACAACACGGACGGGATCACCATCCTGCACCGCAATGCGTTCATGGGTCTGCGCGGGATCGAGAACTCGGTGACGCTGCTGAAGGACGTCTTCGTTCCAGAAGAGAACCGGATTGCGCGCGAGGGCGACGGGCTCAAGATCGCGCTCAGCACTCTGAACACGGGGCGCTTGGCGTTGATGGCGATTTCTGTCGGTGCGTCGAAGTGGGCCACGAAGGTCGCGCGCGAATGGGCGACCGAGCGCGTGCAGTGGGGCCGGCCGATCGGCAAGCACGATGCGGTTGCCCAGAAGCTGGCGTTCATCGCCGGGAGCGCGTTCGGTCTGGAGGCGATGCTCGACGTTTCCGCGCGTCTGGCTGACAACAAGCGCAACGACATCCGCATCGAGGCAGCGCTGTGCAAGGTGTACGGCTCCGAGCTCGCGTGGAAGGTCATCGACGAGCTGATGCAGGTCCGCGGAGGTCGGGGCTACGAGACCGCAGAGTCGCTCAAGGCCCGCGGCGAGAAGCCCGTGCCCGTCGAGCAGTGCATGCGGGACATGCGCGTGAACCGCATCTTCGAAGGGTCGAGCGAGATCATGCACCTGCTGATCGCCCGCGAGGCGGTCGACACGCACCTGCACGCGGCCGGCGGCCTGCTGATGGGCGACGGCGACCTCAAGGCCAAGACAGACGCCGCCGTCAAGGCGGGCCTGTTCTACGGCAAGTGGCTGCCGAACCTGGCCGTCGGCAAGGGCCAGGACCCGCGGTCCTACGACGACTTCGGACCGTTGGCGAGCAATCTGCGCTACGTCGAGCGTGCCTCGCGCAAGCTCGCGCGATCGACGTTCTACGGCATGGCGCGCTGGCAGGCGAAGCTCGAGCAGAGGCAGTCCTTCCTCGGCCGGATCGTCGACATCGGCGCCGAGCTATATGCGATCTCCGCGACGGTCGTCTACGCCGACACGCTCGGACGCGCGCGCCCTGAACGCAAGGCCGAGTCGATCGAGCTTGCGCAGCTGTTCTGCGCGATGGCCAAGCGGAGGGCCGACACGCTGTTCGGAGAGCTGTGGTCCAACGACGACGACGCCCGGTATGCCGCCGCGCAGAAGGTGCTGGACGGCCGCTACGGCTGGCTGGAGGAAGGGATTCTCGACCCTGCCGGCGACGGCCCGATGATCCCGCCATTGGACTAGGAGGAGCACGAACATGGCCACGGCAATCACAGATCCGGTCGCCTCGGCAGACGCAGAATGGGCCGCACGGTTGGACGGCTTCGTTGAGCGCGCGCGCGAAGCGTCGGTGGCTCTGCGCGAGCTCGATCAGGAGGCGGTCGACCGGATCGTCTGGGCAATGACGGTCGCCGGGCTCGAGAACGCGGTTGAGCTGGCAGAGCTGGCGATGGAGGAGACGCACTTCGGCGTGTTCGAGGACAAGGTGCTCAAGAACTACATCGCGACCGAGTTCCTCTACGACTACCTGAAGGACAAGAAGTCGGTCGGCGTGATCGACGAGGACCGCGAGCGATCGCTCAAGTACGTGGCCGAACCGATCGGGGTCGTGCTGGCGCTGCTGCCGATCACGAACCCGACCTCGACGGCGCTGTTCAAGTCGATCGTCTGCGCGAAGACGCGTAACGCGCTGATCATGCGTCCGTCAGCGCGGGCGGCACGTTGTGCCGCCCGGGCGGCCGAGCTCCTGCAGGAGGCCGGCGAGGCGGCGGGGCTGCCGGCGCACGCGCTGCAGGTGATCCCCGACCCGTCGCTGAACGTCTCGCAGTACCTGTTCCACCACCCCGACGTCGACTTCATCTGGACGACCGGAGGCCCGAAGGCGGTGGCGGCCGCCAACGCCGCCGGCAAGCCGTGCCTCAGCGTCGGCTCGGGCAACGCGCCCGTGTATGTACACCGCAGCGCTGACATCCGGATGGCGGTTGTCGACATGCTCGTCTCGAAGACTTTTGACTCGTCGGTGATTTGCCCGGCGGAGCAGACGTGCGTGATCGACGAACAGATCTACGATCAAATGATCGAGGAGTTCCAGCGGATGGGCGCCCGGCTGCTGACCGACGAGCAGACGGCAGCGCTGGCGGCTCGGTCCTTCTCGGACGACGGGAAGGTGCAGATGGAAGTCCTTGGGCAGTCGTGCGTCAATCTAGGCAGACTGGCGGGCTTCGAGGCGGAGGAGGAGGACAAGGTGCTGCTCGCGCCGCTCCCGGCAAAGCTCGACGACCTGGCGGCGCATCCGTTGATCGCCGAGAAGCTGATGCCGGTGCTCGGGATCGTGCGCTCGCCAAGTGTGGAGCATGGGATCAAGGCGTGCGAGCTGGTCACCGAGCACGGCGGCTTGGGCCACACCTCGGCCGTATACGCGTCCGACGACGATGTGATCGAGCGCTTCGCGCTGGCGATCCGCACAGGACGGATCCTCGTCAACGCGCCGACTGCGGTCGGAGCGCTGGGCGGCGTCTACAACTCGATGACCCCGACCTTCTCGCTCGGCTGCGGTACGTGGGGAGGCTCGAACACGACCGACAACGTCAACTACCGAAACCTCTTGAACATCAAGACCGTGTCACGTCGGCAGACGCCGCCCCAGTGGTTCCGGGTGCCGGCCGACACGTACTTCAATCCCGGTGCGCTCGACAACCTGCGCCAACTCGGCGCGGATCGCCCGATGATCGTCACCGACGGCCCGACCGTGGCCCGCGGGGTGGCCGAGGATGTGCGCCACTACCTCAACGCCGGCGCCGTCAACGTGTTCTCCGGGATCGAGCCGGAACCGACCGAGGCGCAGATACGGGCCGGAGTGGAGGAGCTGGAGCGGTTCGACGCCGATGCGATCATCGCGCTGGGCGGCGGCTCGGTGATGGATGCCGCCAAGGCGATGCGACTGTTCCACGAGAGTCCGCAGGTGAGCGTCCGCGAGTTGTCGCTGCCGTTCCTCGACGCACGCAAGCGCATCTCTGACTTCCCGCAGGTCGCGCACAAGGTGCGACTGATCGCGATCCCGACGACGTCCGGCACGGGCTCGGAGGTGTCGCCGGCCGCGGTGATCAGCGTGGGCCAGCGAAAGGTGACGCTGGTCGACTACTCGCTCGTGCCCGACATGGCGATCGTCGACCCGATGCTCACTCTGACGATGCCCCGCGTGATCACCGCCGACACCGGAATCGACGCTCTGACCCATGCGCTGGAGGCGGTGGTCTCGATCTTCGCCTCTCCGTACACCGACGCGTTCTGCATCCAAGCCGTCAACCTGATCTTCGCGTCGCTCCCCCGCGCCTATCGGGACGGGTCTGACCTGGAGGCTCGCACGGCGATGGCCAATGCGGCGACGATCGCCGGGCTGGCGTTCTCCAATGCGTTCGTTGGGCTCAACCATGCGCTCGCGCACCCGGTGGGCGCCCGATTCGGGATCGCTCACGGCCGCGCGAACGCGATCTTCCTTCCGCACGTGCTGCGCTACAACGCGTCGCTACCGAGCAAGTTCATGCCTGCGCCGGGCTACTCCGCCTACGTCGCGCCTGAGAAGTACGCCCAGATCGCGTGGATTCTCGGGCTCGGCGGCAAGAGCGAGAGCGATCGACGCGAGCGGCTGTTCGCCCGCGTCGATCAGCTGCTGGCCGAGGTCGACGAGCCGCGGACGCTGGAGGCCTGCGGGGTCAAGCGTCAGGACTTCGAAAAAGCGCTCCCGGACCTCGCCAAGGCGGCGTTCATGGACCCAAGTATCCGGACCAACCCGCGCATCCCGATGATCCGCGAGGTAATGCAGCTGCTCGAAATGGGCTACTCCGGGGGGTCATGACGGGGTTCTCACGGCTGGCGGTCGCGGGTCGCGGCGATGCCGCGGCCCGCGTCGCCAGTGCGATGCGCGAACTCAACCACGCTCGACCAAGGCCGGTCCAGCTCGTCGCGCTGCACACCGAGGCCGAGCGCGATGCGATGTTCGTCCGAGACGCCGACGAGGCCGTACTCGTCGGCAACGCACTCGAGGATGCCCTGCGTTCGTCGCGTGCCGACGCCGCGTGGCTGGCGTGCGGATCCCTCGACGAGCAGGCTGAGATGGCCGAGATCTGCGGTCGGCTGGGGATCGCGTTAGTCGGCCCCGATCCGGCCGCGCTGCGACGGCTGAGGGATGAGGTAGCAGCGAACCGGCCCGCCACCGGGCGCAGATTTGAGGTGCCGGTGATCGCCGACGGACACGGCAACGCCTGGCCGCTCGGCGTGTGCGACCGCCTGTGCCGGGGGGGCGAAGAGCCACTGCTTGTGGAGTCTTCGAGCCCCGCGGTGTCTGCCCGGCGAAAGGCGGAGATCCTGGGTGCGGCCCGGAGGGTGGTGTTGCGAGTCGGCTACCGCGGACCGGCCGTAGTCGCGTTGCAGTACGCCCCGGCGGCAATGCGCTGGCTGCCCGTTGCGGTGACCGCGTGCCTTGGGTTCGAGCACTGCATCGCGGAAGCGCTGACCGGACTCGACGTCGTCAAGCTTGCGCTGCAGATCGCCGCGGGCGGGCGGCTGGAGGGCGATCCTCCGGCCCGCCTCGGGCACGCGATCGCAGCCCGCCTCAGCGCCGAGGACCCAATCCCCGGCGTGCCGGCGCCAGGCCGGGTGGTTCACCTGCGACTGCCGAGTGGACCAGGCGTTCGAGCCGACACCGGCGTGGACGAAGGAGACCGCGTCGACCCCCGGCTAGACCCCACGATCGCGAAGCTGATCGCGTGGGGCCGCGATCGCGAGGAGGCGCTGGGACGCCTACGCCGGGCGCTCGCCGATACGGTTGCGATCCTCGACGACGGGACGACGAATCAGGGCTTCCTGTTAGCGCTGCTCGACCATCCCGCGATGCGCGAAGGCGAGGTCGATGCCGCGTGGATCGAGCGTCTGCAGGTGACGCAAGGCACGCTTGCGTTGCCCCATGGTGACGTCGCGCTGCTCGGGGCCGCAATCGAGCTGGCTGACCGGGAGGTCGCGGAGGATCGGGCGCGGTTCTATGCTCTGGCGCGCCGGGGACAGCCGCGCGCGGCCCTCGAGGTGTCGCGCACCCATGAGCTCTGCCACCGTGGTCGGTCCTACCGAGTCTCTGTCTCGCAGGTCGCCCCGGAGCGATATCGGGTCACGCTCGACGGGCGCCCGGTCGAGCTCAGCGTCCGCCGCCTGGGCCGGCATGAGCGCCGCCTCGAGCTGCCCCGCCGGACACACCGGACGGTGACCTCGACGCAAGGCGAGGATCTGCTCGTGGAGGTCGACGGCGTACCGCATCGCCTCTCACGCGACGACGGCGGCCTGGTCCGCGCGCCGGGTCCGGCACTGGTCGTCGCGATCCCGGTGTCCGCGGGTGAGGTCGTCGAGCAGGGAGACGTCGTCGCGGTGGTCGAAGCGATGAAGATGGAGTCGTCGCTGACCGCGCCGTTACGCGGACGCGTCAAGCACGTCTTCGCTGCGGAGAACGCGTACGTATCGGCGCAGGCGCCACTCGTCGGGCTCGAGGCGATCGGGCACGCGTTGCAGCCGCCCCGTGGCGAGCGTGTCTCCTTCGAGTTGCTGACACCGCCATCAGAGCCTGCGCCAGATCCCTGCCGGGAGAACCTGCGCCGAATGGAGTGGCTGGTGCTCGGCTATGACATCGACGCCGGGGAGGTGCAGCGGACGATCGCCGACCTGCACGGCCAGTGCGCAGACCTGCTGGCGTGCGATCCGGCCTTGATCGGTGGCGAGCATCGACTGCTGGGCATGTTCGCCGACCTGCGCGCGGTGTCGCGTCCGGAGCACCTCGATCAGGATCCCGAGCCCGAGCCGCTGCGAAGCCCGCAGGAGCAGCTGAACGCGTGGCTGCGGACGCTCGATGCCGACGCCGACGCCCTACCGGAGCGCTTCACGGCCACGCTGCGCAGGGCGCTGCGCCACTACGGGATCGACGGCCTCGAGCGAACTCCCGCCCTGGAGGAGGCGTGCCACCGGCTGGTTCTCGCACAACAGCGAGCCGATGTCGCGCGCACCGCGATCATCGCGATCCTCGATCGCCGGCTCGAGGACGCCGAACAGCTGGTCGGCAACGTCGGCAGCGACTTCCGCGAGGTGCTCGACCGGCTCGTGGACGCGCTCGAGGGTCGCGATCCTGTGATCGCCGACCTGGCGCGCGAGGTCCGCTTCCGGTACTTCGATCAGCCGCTGATCGACGAGGCCAGGGCGCGCGCGTACGCGTCGATTGAACAGCACATCGAGGCACTCACGAGCGAGCCCGAAGCACCCCAGGCACGAGATCACATCGGCGCGATCGTCGACTGCCCGCGCCCGCTGGCCCCCCGTCTGACGATCGCCATGCGCTCGGCGTCACCGGCGGCTCGGCGGCTTCTCGTCGAAGCGATGGCTCGTCGTTACTACCGCACGCGGTCGCTGGGCGACTTCGAGCACGTACAACTCGCCGAGCACGACGTTGCGATTGTAAGTTACGTGTTCGACGACATCAGGCGGCAGCTGGCCACCGCGTACGTCGATCTCGACAACCTGGCCGCGGTCGCCAGGGCGTTTGCGCATCACGCCGAGACGCTGCCCGCCGGACAGCTCGCGGTGCTCGACCTCTACACCCGACACGACGAGCACGCGCCGAGCCTGGAGGAGACGGCCGCGCATGTGCGGGCCGCGCTCGGCGAGATTCCGATGCCGCCCGCGCTGCACCGGATCGTCGTCGCGGTCGCCGAGCCGGGGCGCGGTCAGGGCATGTCCGCGATCGACCTGTTCACGTTTCGCGCCGGACCGTCGGGAGTGGTCGAGGACGAGGTGCTGCGCGGCCTTCACCCGATGATGGCCCACCGTCTGCGCCTGTGGCGCCTGCGCGAGTTCGATCTCGAGCGGCTGCCCTCGCCCGAGGACGTCTACATCTTCCGTGGCGTCGCGCGCACCAATGCCAAGGATGAGCGGTTGTTCGCGCTGGCCGAGGTGCGCGACCTCACAACCGCCCGCGACGAGCGAGGGCGGCTTGTCGCAGCCCCGGAGCTCGAGCGGGTGCTGGTGTCCGTGCTCGAAGCGATCCGCGTGTTCCAGGCGAAGCGGCCGCTGCACCGGCGCCTGGTGTGGAACCGTGTCCTGTTGCATGCGTGGCCGGTGATCGAGCTGGATCCCGAGGAACTCCGCGCCCTCCTGGAGCGCCTGGCGCCGAGGGCGGCCGGCCTGGGGCTCGAGCTAGTCGCGATCCAGGGACGCATCGGCGAGGAGGATGGGGTCGTCCGCGACCGCGTCCTGCGCTTCTACGCGCCGACCGGACGCGACGTCTCGGTCGAGGTGGGGGACCCACCGTCGCGGCCGCTGCGGCCCCTCGACGAGGGAGCGCGGCGCATCAGCACGGCACGTCGTCGCGGCCTCCTTCACCCGGCCGAGATCATCAAGCTGCTCGCTCCAGCCGAGCCGGTCGCGGGACGTCCGGCGGGCCAGTTCATCGAATACGAGCTGAACGATCGCGGTCGGCTGGAGCCGATCAGCCGCCTCCCGGCGACGAACCCAACAGGCATCGTCGTCGGCACGATTCGCAACTTCACCGAGCGCTATCCAGAGGGCATGCTCCGCGTGATCCTCCTCGGGGATCCCACGCGCGCACTTGGATCGCTCGCTGAGCGCGAGTGTCGGCGGATCGTCGCCGCTATCGATATGGCCGAGGAGCTGGGCGTTCCGCTCGAATGGTTTGCGCTATCGGCCGGCGCGAGGATCGCGATGGATTCGGGCACCGAGACGATGGACTGGATCGCCGATGGTCTGCGTCGGATCGTGCTGTTCACGCAGGCCGGGGGAGAGCTCAACATCGTCGTGGCCGGCATCAACGTCGGCGCGCAGCCGTATTGCAACGCGGAAGCGACGATGCTGATGCACACTCGCGGTGCGCTGATCATGACTTCCCAGAGCGCGATGCTGCTGGCCGGAAAGCAGACACTCGATCTCTCGGGCGGGGTGTCGGCCGAGGACAACCTCGGGATCGGCGGCTACGAGCGGATCATGGGGCCCAACGGACAGGCGCAGTACTGGGCCGGTGATCTCGCCGATGCCTGTCGGGTCCTCCTTCGGTACTACGAGCACACCTACGTCGCGCCCGGCGAACGCTTCCCGCGCCGCGCCTGGACGTCCGATCCGTCGGACCGCGATGTCGGCGATGCACCCCACGACGCTCCCGGCTGCGAGCTGAAGCGGATCGGAGACGTCTTCTCCGAAGAGACCAATCGCGATCGCAAGCGGCCATTTGACATCCGTTCCGTGATGCGGGCGGTGATCGACTCAGACCATCCGCCGCTCGAACGGTGGCCGGCGATGCTGGGCGCCGAGGTAGCGGTCGTGTGGGACGCACACCTAGGGGGACGGCCGGTGTCGCTGATCGGCATCGAGTCCCGGCCGTTGCCGCGGCGTGGGGCGATTCCCGCCGACGGGCCCGAGCAATGGACAGCGGGCACGCTGTTCCCACGCGCAGCGAAGAAGATCGCGCGTGCCATCAACGCGGCGGGCGGTCGCCGGCCGGTCGTCGTCCTCGCGAACCTCGCCGGCTTCGATGGCTCGCCCGAGTCGCTGCGCGACTGGCAGCTCGAGTTCGGCGCGGAGATCGCGCGCGCGGTGGTCAACTTCGACGGCCCGATCGTGTTCTGCGTCCTGTCTCGTTACCACGGCGGCGCCTTCGTGGTCTTCTCGCAAAGGCTCAACCCACACCTCGAAACGATCGCGCTGCGGGGCGCCCGCGCCTCGGTGATCGGCGGCGCCGCGGCTGCGGCCGTCGTGTTCGCGGCCGAGGTCGACCGGGCGGCCGCCGGCGACGAGCGGATCCGGACGCTCGATGCCGCGGTACTACACGCCGAGGGTGCAGAGCGTCAGCGCCTGCGAGCCCGCAGAGCCGCGCTGTGGGATGCGGTACTTGCGGAGAAGCGACATGAGTTCGCCAGGCGCTTTGACGAGATCCACAGCGTCGAGCGAGCGGTTCGAATGGGATCGGTCACGAGCGTGATCGAGCCCGCGTCGCTGCGGAGCTCGCTGATCGAGGCCGTGGAGCGCGGGGTCCGGCGTGCCGAGCGGTCAGTCCGCGGTAACGGGCTCGACCGTGCCGTCGTCGTGGACGAGCACGCCGCCGTGGTGGGCGCGCAGCAGCCGGCGTCCAGCGGCGGGCCCTGAGAGCAGCGCGGCCTTGGCAAGCGCCTCCGCCGCAAGCGCGCTCGCGGCAACCGCGGTGGCGGTGAGCAGGCCCGTCCAGGCCGGGGTTGCGGTCGCCGGGTCGATCAGATGGTGGGCGAACTCGCCTCCGGGGCGCGCCCACAGCCGAGCATCGATGCCGGAGGTCGCTATCCCGCCGGCACGGACGCGGAGTGTGTGCGCGGTGGCTCCGGTGAGCGGATGACGCAAGCGAACCTCCCACGGGGTCCCTGCTGCGGCCTCGACGCGCAGGTCGCCGCCGCAGTCCACGGCGAAGCGGCCGTGGGGTGCGAGCCGCATGGCCAGCACATCGGCCGCCCATCCCTTGGCCGAGCCCGCCAGGTCGATTTGCACGCCGGGTGGGCGGCTGATCACGCCGGCGCGGTCATCGACCCGGACTGAGCGCCACTGCGCCTCGGGGTGTGGTCGGGCCGGACGACGCGGCGGGGCGTACGACAACGCCAGCTGCAGGGAGGCGGGTGCCACGCGCGCGCGTGACTCAATGTACCCGGCGTGGCGCAGCGCAGGCAGGAGCGTCGGGTCGACGAGACCGCCACTCAACGACGCCGCGCGCAACGCCGCGGAGACGGCGGCGCGCACCAGCGGCACGGCGGGGACGCGAGTGCGCGGGTCGGCGTTGAGACGGGAGAGGTCGCTGCCCGGGTCAAAGCGCGTAAGCCGACGGTCGATCTCGGCGAACATCGACGCCACATCAATGCCACCGTCGACGTCGCGCACGACCCGCGCGACGGTGCCCATTGTCTTGAAGCTGTCGTCGAGCACGTGCCTGCGTTCACGTCAGCCGGGCGAACCATCGGCGCCCGACGGCGGGCCCATGTCTGCGCCAAACGCCTGCTGAAGATCGGCGATCTGTCCGGGGCTCGATTGCGTGGTCAGCGGCGGCGGGGGTGGCGTCGCGGGCGGCGTGGCGTGCGCCGATCTACGGCGACGGACCAAC
>DASYFZ010000286.1:0-6032 GCA_036000295.1 Solirubrobacteraceae bacterium | reverse complement strand
CGCGGGCTCGACCGGATAGGACTCGCCGCCGAACGAAAACGGGTCGATTGCGACGCTGAGCTCAACGCGGCGGCCCTCTCCGGAGCTCAGCCGGAGGCCACCGAGATCGAACGTGTCGGTACGCAGTGACATGAGAGCGAGCTTAGTGTTTTGTAAACCGTGCCCCGGATCGCCTCGTGAGCCGCGATTATGTGGGCCGTGTCGAACTGGTTTCGCAGCTACGGCTTCGCCGACGTGTTCAACGAACTGTTGATCGGCGCCTACCCGCTGGACGTCGACGACGTCAAGGTCCTGTCCACGCTTGGCGTGCGCCGGATCCTCAATCTCGTCGAAGACGGCGAGTACCGCACTGGGGAGCGCGAGGCAGTTGAGCAGGCGCTCGGCGAGGCGGGCATCAAGGAGTCCCGCCTGCGCCTGACCGACTACGGCGGCCTCCCCCCCGATGCGCTCGACGAGGCGGTTCGGGAGGTCAGCGTCTGGCTCGACGCCGGCGACCGCACCTACATCCACTGCCGTGCCGGTTGGCAGCGCTCGGCCGCCGTCGCCGCGGCGATCGTCGCGACGCACGGGGGCATAGACATCGAGGACGCGCTTGAGTACGTCCAGTCGCGCAAGCGCAGCGCCGATCCGCTGCCCCACCAGCGTGACGATCTGCGCCGCTGGTGGGCGGCGCGCACCGAGGCGAAGTAGCCCGCCCGGCTCCGGCTCCGGGAGCTACTCCGCGGCCCGCAGGCGGAAGCCGGGGAGCTCCTCGACCCGGTGCTCGGGCTCGCGCGGGACCTCGGCGACGTGGACCCGGCGGGCGTGCGTCGTGACCTGCTCGAGCTCGGGGAGGTCGCGGCCCCCGGCCGTCGCCCCGTGGTCCTCGAAGCGGCGGGCCGCGGGCATCACGCGGGCCTCGTAGGAGCCGACGGTCTCGTTGTATGCCTTGACGGTGCTGTTGAGCCTCGAGCCGAGCGTGGCCATCAGGCCAGACAGCTTGACGAGCCGGCCGTGCAGGTCGCGCCCCAGCTCTGACACGGCCTGGGCTGACTCCGCGACCCGCTCCTGCTGCCAGCCGTAGGCGATCGCGTGCAGCATCGCGAGCAGCGTCGTCGGCGTCGTGATCAGCACGCGCCTTGACATCGCATCCTCGATCAGCCCCTGGTCGGCCTCCAGCGCGGCGCTGTACAGATGCTCGCCCGGCA
Organism: Solirubrobacteraceae bacterium; assembly: GCA_036000295.1. Classification (GTDB taxonomy): domain Bacteria; phylum Actinomycetota; class Thermoleophilia; order Solirubrobacterales; family Solirubrobacteraceae; genus Palsa-465. The sequence continues at coordinate 4,845 of DASYFZ010000286.1, read as the reverse complement.
GGAACATGACGACCAGATCGGGCGCCGAGTCGAGCTCGGCCCAGTAGGCCTTGTCGGCGAGCGCCTTGACGTGCTTTCGCAGCAGCCGGGCGTGGTCGCGCAGGTGGCGCTGGCGCTCATCCTCGTCGCGGGCCTGGTAGGCGTCGAGCACGCCCTGAAGCGGCGCCTTGGCGTCGACGACGACGTGCTTGCCGCCGGGCATGTTGACGACCAGATCGGGACGCAGCACGGTCTCGCCGCCGCCGAGCTGAGACTGCTCGGCGAAGTCGCAGTGCGGGAGCATGCCGGCGAGTTCGACCACGTTGCGAAGCTGCATCTGGCCCCACTGGCCGCGCGCGTTGGGCTTGCGCAGCGCGGTAACCAGCGCGCCCGTCTCGGTGCGCAGCTTGTCGTTGGTGTCGGCGAGCGTGCGCAGCTGGGCCTCGAGGCGGCCGCGCGATTCACGGCGCTCCTGATCGAGCCGCAGCAGCTGCGCGTCGACGCGGCCGAGCTGCTCCTTGAGCGGGCTGATCAGCTGCTCGACGGCCTGCTTTCGCTGATCGAGGTCGCCCTTGGCCTCGGCCTGCACCGCGCGCAGCTGCGCGCGGGAGAGCTCGGACAGCTGTGCCATCTGCGACTGCAGCGCCTCTGAGCTGAGCGCCTTGAACGACGCCGACAGCCGCTCCTGGGCGTCGTTGAGGGTGGCAAGACGCTCCTGGGAGAGCGCGCGCTCGTGCTGGAGGTCTGAGCGCGCGCGGATCAGGCGCGGCCACAGGGCCAGTGCGGCGGCCGCCGCGCCCGCGAGCAGGCCGATGATCAGAAGCAGCACTTCCATTGGACCGCCGAGCATGGCGCGGGTGTCGGACGGAATGGGTGGGCGCTTGCAGGCTTTTTGGGCGAGGCGCGGCTCGAACGTCAACGACCTCCATTGAAGGACGGACGAAGGGGTGCATAACACGACAATCGCCGCGAGATCCGCGAAGTGATCCGTGTGATGCACCTATACGGTGCGTTACACGACACGCCTCGGCCCGGGACGATCGATTGTCGTGTTATGCACCCCGTTCCGTCCCCCTCCTCAATGGCGCTGTTGACGTTTGTCGCCCGGCAACGGCGGCGAAAATCCCACCGATGCCCGACCAACACCCGATCCGCCGCCGCGCCGTCGTCCACGGCCGCGTCCAGGGCGTCTTCTTCCGCGATTCGACACGCCAGCGCGCCAACGCCCACGGGGTCGCCGGCTGGATCGCCAACCGCCCCGACGGCGCAGTCGAGGCGGTCCTCGAGGGCCCACCCGACGCCGTGCAAAGCATGCTTCGCTTCCTACACACCGGACCGTCCCACGCGAGCGTCGATCACGTCGACGTCATCGAGGAGCAGCCGGAGGGCCTGACCGGGTTCAGCGTGCGCTGAACCCGGCCAACATGAGCGGCCGGGCCCTACGGAGGGTGCCGGTCGACGAGGCGGCCTGGATGCGTGCCCACATCCCCGCCATCAACGGCGAGGAGAGGCTGGTGCCGCCCTCGCCGGCGTCGCCGCCGAGCTCGTCTGAGTAGATGTCGTAGAGCTCGTGGCGATGTCGCAGCCGATGGCTACTTGGCTGAACCGACGGGCCGCCCGCGCGAGATCGGGCCCGAGCTAGGAGACTTCGGCCGGCTCGTCCTTGCCGGCGAGGCGGTCTCGCCCGCGCTGGACGGCCGCGATGAACTTCGACAGGTTGACCTCGAGCGTGTTGAGGATCTCGTCGGCGTAGTCCTCGGCGCCGAGGCGAATTTCGCGCTCGCGCCCGCGGGCATCCTCGATGATGTCCTCGGCGGCTCGCTCGGCCTGCTTGGTGATCTCCTCCTCGGAGATCATCTTCTCCTGCCGTTCGCGGGCTTCCTTGACGATCCGCTCGGCCTCACGCTTGGCCTCGGCGAGCATCTCCTGCCGCTCCTTGACGATCCAGCGCGCTTGCTTGATCTCCTCGGGGATCGTGGCGCGCATCTGATCGAGGATGTCGTAGATCTCTTCCTTGTCCACGCGGACCTGATCGGTCAGCGGGACCGGCTTGGCGTTGTGGACGAGATCGTCCAGTTTGTCGATCAGTACCAGAACGTCCATAGACAGAACCTCTGTTTCGTCAGCGGCTGAGCCGTTCCTTCAGGGCCTTGGCTACCTCTCCGGGCACCAGCTCGTCGATCTCACCGCCGAACGTCGCGAGCTCCTTCACTCCGCTAGATCGTAGGAAACTGTACTTGGCCGACGCCATCAGGTAAACGGACTCGATGTCGGGCGCCTGCCTGCGGTTGAGCTGATTCATCTCGAGCTCGTATTCGAAGTCCGAGATCGCGCGCAGGCCTTTGATGATCGCCATCGCGCCACGCTCGCGTGCAAATTCGACCAACAGGCTGCTGAACGTCTCAACCGTGATGTTCGGAAGGTTGCTCGTTGCGTTGCGCACGAAGGCGACGCGCTCCTCGGCGGTGAACAGCGTGCTGCCCTTGCGCCACGGAAGGTTGACAACGCCGACGATCACCTCGTCGTACATCGCCGACGCGCGGCTGATCACGTCCAGATGGCCGTGAGTGATGGGATCGAAGGTCCCAGGACAGACTGCGATGCGGTTATCGGGAGTCATGAATTCGGATCAGGGTGTCGCCGTAGCGACGCTCGTCGAGCAGCGGCAGTTCCAACTGCAAGGCTGCCCGCCGATCGCTCTCGGTAACGACGCGCGCGCCCGGTGCCAGCACCGGGGGCAGCGCCGCCGAAAGCGCACGGCTGAGGTCGCCGGCGGCTTGGTATGGGGGATCGAGGAACACGAGATCGTATTGACGAGCGTCGTTACGTGCCTGCTCGAGGAACGCGGTGGCCCGCTGACGGCGGACATCCGCGGTCACATCGATCGCCTCCAGGTTGCGCCGGATCGCGGCGATCGCCGCCGCCGAGGAATCGACCAGCGTTGCCTCCGAGGCGCCCCGCGACAACGCCTCGATCGCCAGCGCCCCCGACCCCGCGAACAGGTCGAGAACCCGTGTTCCGTCGACCGAGCCGAGGATCGAGAACAGCGCCTCGCGGACGCGATCACCGGTCGGCCGGGTCGCCCTCCCCCGGGGCGCGACGAGCGTGCGACCGCCGAATCGCCCCGCGATCACGCGCACGCCCACCCCCGGCGGCTCACGCCCGGATCGGCGCCGCGGCCTCGGTGCCGTAGGCCCGCACCAGCGCATCGGCGAGCAACGCGTTCTCGGCGAGCGACAGGTCGCGGTCATCGTCGGCGATCTCCCGCGCCCGGCTCCGCGCCCGCTCGAGCAGCTCCGCATCGCGCGGCAGCTCGGCCACGCGGAATTGGGCCAGCCCGTGCTGCCGGGTGCCGACGAGTTCGCCCTCGCCGCGCAGCCGCAGGTCGATCTCCGCAAGCTCGAAGCCGTCACCGCTCTCGGCCAGCGCGCGCAACCGCGGCGAGTCCTTGGCGCCGAACATGATGCACAGCGACGGGTGCTCGCCGCGGCCAATCCGGCCCCGCAGCTGGTGCAGCTGTGAGATCCCGTAGCGGTCGGCATCCTCGACGAGCATCACGGTGGCGTTGGGGACGTCGATGCCGACCTCGATCACCGACGTGGCGACGAGCACGTCCGCGCCGCCAGAGGCGAACTGCGCCATCGCCTCCTGCTTGGCGGCCGGCCGCAGCTGCCCGTGCATCAGCACCACGCGGAAGTCGCGAAGCTCGCCGCCGCGCAGGCGCTCGAACTCGGCGGTCGCGGCGCGCGCCTGCAACACCTCCGACTCCTCGACGAGCGGGCAGACGACGAACGCCTGGCGCCCGGCACGCAACTCCTCGCGGATGCGCTCGTAGGCACGCCCTCGCTCGCGCTCGGTGGCGCACACGAACGTCTGCACGGGCCGGCGGCCACGCGGCCGCTCGCGCAGCAGCGTGTGGTCGAGGTCCCCGTAGCCAAGCAGCGCCAGCGTCCGCGGGATCGGCGTGGCCGTCATGTGCAGGACGTGCGGACGATCGTCCTCGGGCCCCTTGGCATCCAGTGCGGCTCGCTGGCGCACCCCGAAGCGGTGCTGCTCGTCGACCACCGCGACCCCGAGGCGCGCGAAGCGCACGCTGTCCTCGATCAGCGCATGGGTTCCCACGATCAGCGACAGCTCGCCGGTCGAGAGCTTTCCAAGCAGGTCCGCCCGACGAGCTCCCGGCGTGGACCCGGTGAGCAAGCCGGCCGACAGCGGCTCTGCCGCCATCAACGACTGGATCGTCTGAAAGTGCTGCTCTGCGAGGGTTTCCGTAGGTGCCATCAGAGCGCCCTGGTAGCCGTGCTCGACGGCGCGCAGCAGCGCGTACAGGGCGACCACGGTCTTGCCCGAGCCGACCTCCCCCATCAGCAGCCGCTGCATCGGACGCGACCGCGCCAGGTCCTCGTCGATCGCCTCGAGCGCGCGCACCTGATCGCCCGTCAACACGAACGGCAGCATCTCCGACAGCCACCGGGCCGTCAGCTCGCGGTCGCCGTCCAGCGCCGGGCCCGACGCCAGCTCGCGCGTCCCACGGCGTCGCATCAGCGCCAGCTGGGCCAACAGCAGCTCGTCGAACGCCAGCCGGCGCCGCCCCAGGTCGGCATCCGCCTCGACGGCCGGAAAGTGCACCGCGGACAACGCGTCCGCGCGGCCCGGCAAGCGCTCGCTCGCGCGCAGCGCCACCGGCAACGGTTCCGGGACGACCTCGATCAGCTGCGCGTGCTCGCGCACCAGGGCGAGGATCTGCGTCGAGGAAAGGCCCTCGGTGGCCGGGTAGTGCGCGACCGCGCCGGCCTCGACGCCGGCGTCGCCGGTCTGGGCGTGCGCCTGCACCGAGAAACGGTTGCGCCCTTGCAGCTTGCCGTG
>DASYFZ010000275.1:0-9440 GCA_036000295.1 Solirubrobacteraceae bacterium | reverse complement strand
GTCGAGCGCAGGTTGGTGTAGACGACCGGCTTGTGGCCGATCGTCGCGCGGGCCAGCACGATCCCGAAGGCGGTGCGCTTGGTCTGCAGCGTCATCGAACCCGCGGGCGTCGAGTCGGCCAGGTTCGGCTGCCACGACTCGGTGCGGGTCAGCGTCTCCATCTGGACGCAGTGGCCGCTGAGCATGTAGAAGTCAGACGACGTGCTGACCGGGCCGCCGCTGGGATTGCAGAGCGGCACGGCGAACGTGTCGACGATGTTCTGGCCGGCCGACGTCGCCGACCACGCGTAGTCGGGGCCGTGACCGAGCTCGACGTAGAGGTTGACGCCGGGGAAGGCGGCGCCGTCGGCGTCGATGCCGGGGCCGTGGATGTCCTCCTCCATCAGGATCTCGGGCGCGTAGTAGGACACCTGCGGGCCCATCACGGCGAGCGGATGTCCGCTGGCGCTGTGCTTAGCGCTGATCAGCAGCGCATTGGACATGCTGCGCTTGCCGCCGATCAGGCCGCTGGAGATCGCGGCGCCCAGGCCGCCTGGAAGACCGGGGATCCCCGACGACGCGCCAGAGGATCCACCACTCGACCCGGTGTTGCCCGGGCCGGCACTTCCCGCCGCGTCGGATCCGTTCGACGGCCCGGCGGGGAGCGATCCGCCGACGACATCGTTCAAGTACTTGACCGAGCCCGCGTCCGGCAGCGCGACCCGGGCGCGCATCCGCTTGCCGGGCGCCGGAAGCGTCTGGTACGGGAACGACTTGCCGTGCACGGTCGTCGGCGCCTCCGGGTCCGACGGGTCATCGAAGCTGAGGAACGTGCCGAACCCGGACGTGTCCTTGGACTTCGCCGACACCCAGCCGGCCTTAGGCTTGGGCTCTGGAGAGCCCGCCACCAGGCGCCGCTCCTTGCCGAACTTCTTCTTGAGGTCCTGATAGAGGACGGCGTTTGACAGCTGCATGCCGCCGCCGTTGCCGAAGATCCCGCCGACCAGCGTCGCGATCTTGACGAGGTCCTCGACCGCGAACGGCTGCGGTCCGGACATCCCCAGCGCCAGATACTCGGCCGGCATCATCGTGCCGGTGAACAGCGGGCTTTGCGCCTTGGCGATGTACGCGTTGATACCCGCGACGTAGTTGGTCGCGTCGGACAGGATCTGCGGTCCGTCCTTGGAGTGAGCGAGCCCGTACTGAACCTGGTTGGCGAGATCCTGCTGGGTATAGGGCTCGCTGGCCCAGACCTGCGCGTCCATCGACGCGTTGGCGCCACCCGCGAACTGCGCCAGGTCGCCCTCGCCGGCGTGACGGAGGGCGTCGATGAAGAACAACCGGTCCTCGGCACTCGCGTAGCCGATCCCGAACATCAACTCGGCGCGCGTGTCTCCATAGATGTGCGGGACGCCGAAGGACTTGTCGCGCTCGATCGTCACCCCTGCCTCCGGGCTCTCGCTGGAGGCGAGCTGCCCGGCGGGGACACCGAACGTGGCGTCCTTGAAGAAGTTGGGGATCTGCGATGGCGCGATGTGCGGCGCGGCGGTGGCCAGGTTCGCGTACATCTGCAGCTGGTCGTCGTTGTGCGGCGGGCGCTGCTTGGCCGACTCCCACAGCGCCAGCTGTGGCGCGTCGACGAGGCCGTTGGTGCCGGGCGGAAGGATGTTGCGAAAGCCACCGGCGTCGTTGGTCCCGTACGGCTCTGTCTGCGCGTGCGCGGGCGTGACCACGATCAGCAGCACGCCGACGAACGCCAACGCAAGCAACGCGCCGCGCGTCACCATCAGCGCGTACAACCGGCGGAATCCTGAACGCACGTAACCCTCCAATATCTCCCTGGCCCGAGCCGAGCGCGGCACCCTACAGGGGTGTAGGTGGAGCGCGCGCCGGTTCGCCGAGGACTACGCCGTGCGGACCGCGGGGGCGTGCGCGTCGTGCAGCAGCGCGCCGACTGCCTCGAGGCTCGGGGCAGTCTGCAGGGATGCCTGCAGGGCCTTGGCCACAGCGGGCGGCGGCGCCAGCCGCTCGACGTACCAGGGGTAGAACTTGCGCAGATAGCGCGTCGCGCGCTCGTCGCCCATGTGCTCGCGCGCGCACTCGATGACCCAGTCGAGCTCGGCGAGGATCTCATCGCGCCCGGGCTCCACAGCGCGCGTGCCGAGCAACTGCTCGAACAGCCACGGGTTGCCCAGCGAACCGCGGGCCAGCAGCACGCCGGCCGCGCCGGTCTGCTCGAAGGCCGCGCGCGCCCGTTCGGCGGTCTGCAGTCCGCCGGAGATCAGCACCGGCACGGGGAGCTCCTCGACGAGCGTCCGGGCGAGCGCATAATCGGGCTTGCCCTTGTGGCGCTGGGAGGCGTGGCGGGGATGGATCGACAGCCCCGCGACGCCGCCGTCGTGCGCAAGCGCCCGCGCGACCGCGACGCCGCTGTCATCGCCGGGCCGCAACCCGGTCCGAAGCTTCACCGTGACGGGCAGCCCGCTGCCCTTGGCCGCGGCGCGTGCAAGCGCGACGGCGCGCGCCGGGTCCTCGAGCAGCGCCGCTCCGGCGCCGGTCTTACAGACCTTCGGCACAGGGCAGCCCATGTTCAGGTCGATCAGGTCGGCGCCCGCCGCGGCCACGCGCTCGGCCGCCGACGCCATCACGTCGGGATCGTGGCCGAACAGCTGCACGGACACGGGGTGCTCATCCGGATGAATCCTCAAGAGCTCGCGGCAGGTGCGCTCGTTGCGGTAGTGCACCGCAAAGCTCGAGACCATCTCGGAGACCACGAGTCCGGCGCCGTAGCGCTTGGCCTGCAACCGCACGAACCAGTTGCCGATTCCGGCGAGCGGGGCGAGCACCACACGGTTGGGGATGCGGACTCCGCCGAGCGCCCAGTGGTCGGTGAGGGTTCGGTCCATTGGGTTTCATGGTACGAATCAGGGGATGGACATCATCGAACTGCTGAAGCCGTGGACCGACGTCGTCCTCGAGCAAGTGCCGGGATTGGAGCTGTTCGACGCCCACACGCACGTCGGCTACAACGATCCCGACGGCATGAAGCAGAGCGCGGAGGAGCTGGTCGCGGGGCTGCAGCGTGCCGGTGCTCGAGGGGCGTTCATGTTCGCGTTCCACGAGCCCGACGGCTACCCGGAGCCCAACGACGCGATCCTCGCCGCGGCGCGCGAGCACGAGGGCCTGCTGGTTCCGTTCTGCCGCGTCAATCCGCACCACGGAGCTCTGGAAGAGGCCACCCGCTGCCTCGACGCCGGCGCGCGAGGGATCAAGCTGCACCCGCGCGCGGAGAAGTTCACGCTTGACAATCCGGGCGTCAGGCCGCTGATGGCACTCGCGCACGAGCGCTCGCTGCCGGTGCTGATCCACGCCGGACGCGGGATCCCGGCGCTCGGCCTGCACGCCGTGCAGTACGCCGGCGAGTTCCCCAACGCGCGCCTGATCCTGGCCCACGCCGGGATCAGCGATCTCTCGTGGATCTGGCGGGTCGCGCCCGACCACCCAAATCTCTTGTTCGACACGGCCTGGTGGATGCCCGCGGACATGCTGTCGCTGTTCTCGCTGGTTCCGCCCGGGCAGATCGTGTTCGCGTCCGACGCGCCGTACGGCGCGACCGCGGTGTCGGCGGCCTTTCAGCTTCGCTCGGCGCTCCAGGTGGGGCTCACGTCCGAGCAGATCAAGTCAGTCGCATCCGGGCAGTCGCTGCGGATGGCCGCCGGCGAGCCGCTGCAGGCGGTCGGCCCGGCCGTCGGAGAGCACGAGCGCGCACCGCACGTGCTGCTCGACCGCGTGTCGGAGTTCCTGCTGCTCGGCGCGATCGCCACGATGCGCGGCACGCCCGAGGCGGCGACCGAGATGCTCGCGCTCGCGCGGCTCGCGTGCGACGTTCCCGACGACATCGACGACGCGCCGATCTTCGCGGCGATCGTCTCGCTGCTCGACAGCTACGAGGAGGTCGCGGCCGTCGAGCCTTCAAACCGCCGCCGCCTCGTGTTCCTGATCCTGGCCGCCACGGTCGCCCGCACGCCGGAGGTCCCGGTACCGGCGATCAGCTCCGGTTCCGCTGCCAGATCAGCCGAAGCCCGGTCAGCGTGAGCTGATCGTCGACTTCGTCGATCGTCTCACGCACGAACGGTACGAGCACCCCTGCCAGCCCGCCCGTGGCGATCACCCGGGTGGAGGCGCCGAGCTCGGCGCGCAGGCGCCCGACGATGCCCTCGACCTGGGCGGCAAACCCGTACACGATGCCGCTGCGGATCGCGTCGACCGTGGACTTGCCGATCAGCGAGCGGGGCGCCGCGAGCTCGACCTTCGGCAGCTTCGCGGCGCGGTCATACAGGGCGTCGATTGAGATCTCGGCGCCCGGGGTGATGATTCCCCCCAGGTACTCGCCCGCCGCCGACACGACGTCGTAGGTGATCGCGGTGCCGAAGTCGACGACGACGCACGTGCCGTGGACGTGCTCGTAAGCCGCCACGGCGTTGACCAGGCGGTCGGCGCCGACCTCGTGGGGGTTGTCCATCCGGATCGGCATGCCGGTGCGGATCGAGGGACCGACCACGAGCATCGGCCTTTGCAGATAGCGCTGCGCCATCAGCGTCCATTGCTCTGAGAGCTGCGGCACCGTCGACGACACGATCGAGTCGTCGATCTCGCCGGGCGACAGGCCACGGAGCGCGAGCAGGTTCGACAGCGCCGCGCCAAGCTCGTCGCCGGTCGACTCGCGAACGGTCGCAAATCGCCAGCTCTCCGTGATCTTGCCCTCGCCGTCGCGGAACACGCCGAAGTGGGTCTGGGTATTGCCGACGTCTACGACCAGGAGCATGGCCTCAACCCTACGTGGTCAGGGGATCTCCGACTCGCCGCACGTCCTGTCCCTCCGCGAGCGCCGCCAGCGAGTCCGCTACGCGCCGGCCGTCGGGCAGCATCAACTCGGGGTCGAGCTCGAGCAGCGGCACCAGCACGAACCGCCTCGAGAGCACCTCGGGATGGGGCAGCGTCAGCCGGTCCGACGAGTACTCGAGCGACCCGAGCAGCAGCACATCGACGTCGATCGGCCGCGGCCCGTGGCGAACGCCCCCGGCCTCCCGGCCGAGCGCCCGTTCAACGTCCTTGCACGTGTCCAGCAGCTCGTCGGGCTCGAAGCTCGTCCGGACCCGGAGGCACGCGTTGTAGAAGTCGGGCTGATCGAGCACCAGCCCAACGGGCTCGGTCTCGTAGACCGATGAGGACGCGAGCACTTCGACGCCTCGGCTTGGCAGCTCCGCGGCCGCCCGCTCGAGCATCGCCCGCCGATCGCCGACGTTGGAACCCAGACCGAGGTAGCCGATGCGCGCTGCAGCGGCCGTCATTCCGCCTCGCGCCACACCTCGACCGACACCTCGGTGACGACGAACGCAAGCGGCGGCTCGGGCTTGGCGGCCTTGACCCACACCGCGTGCACTTCGTACTGCTCGACCAGCCGGTCGGCGATCGCCGCACACAGCCGCTCGAGCGTCTTGTAGGAGCGCTGCTGGGCGACCAGGTTGACGACGTCGCAGACCTCCGCATAGTCGACTGTGTCCTCCACGCGATCGGTCACGGTCGCGTCAACGTCGCCGACATCGATGCGCAGGTCGAGCAGCAGCCGCTGTCCCACCTCGCGCTCGGCCGCCGTCACACCCACATGGGTGAACAGCGAGAGCCCGGTGACCTCGATCGTGACCTCGGGCTCGGTATGGCCTTCGTCGTCGTCCTCTACCTCGTCGTACTCGTCGGGGTCGGCCATTGCGCGGTGACCGTAGCAGCCGTCACCGAGAGGGCGTCGTGGACCGGTGCGACGTCGTGCACGCGAAAGATCCGCGCCCCTCGCTCGTAGGCCAGGACGTTGGTGGCGATCGTCGCCGGAACGCGGTGGTCGGAATCGCGTCCGGTGATCTTCCCGAGAAACGACTTGCGCGACGTGCCGATCACCAGCGGCTGTCCGATCGCGACCAGCTCGTCGAGTCGTCGCAACAGCTCGAGGTTGTGAACGATGGTCTTGCCGAAGCCGATGCCCGGGTCCAGCATCACGCGCTCGCGCGCGATCCCGCGCGAGACGGCGAACTCCAAGCGCTCCTCGAGAAACGCCTTGATGTCATTGACGACGTCGTCGTAGCGCGGGTCGTCCTGCATCGTCCGGGGGTCGCCGAGCATGTGCATCACGCAGCAGTCGACCCCGGCCCGCGCGATGACGTCGGCGATCCGCGGGTCGGCCCGAAACGCGGTCACGTCGTTGACATACGTTGCGCCGGCATCGAGCGCGCGCTGCGCGACCGAGCTCTTGGACGTGTCGATCGAGATCTGCGCGCGCGTGCCGGCCGCGACCAGGCCCTCGATCACCGGCAGCACCCGGCGCAGCTCCTCCTGCTCGCCGACGGGGTCTGCTCCGGGCCGCGTCGACTCGCCGCCGATGTCGAGGATCGCCGCACCTTCGAGCTCGAGCTCGAGGCCGTGCGCGATCGCGGCTCGCGCGTCCAGGTACCGCCCGCCGTCGGAAAACGAGTCGGGCGTGACGTTGACCACGCCCATGATCTGGAAATCGCTCACGTCTCGTCGGGCCAGCGCCCATGGCGGTCGAAATACTCGCGAGCCTGCTCCTCGCGTTCCCGGTCGCGGTTTGACTGCACGCTCATCCGGTACATCCAGTTGATCATCCATACGACCACGCCGGCGAGGATCAGCGAAACGCCGGCGCCGGCGAGCACCGAGTCGGTTCCTGCGCCGCCGAGGATGATCAGCACCACGCCCGCCGCCGCGATCGCAAGCGGCAGCCACACGCGAGTGGCGGTCAGGAAGAAGCGGGTTGCGCCGGTCGGCTGGCGCTCGTCAGCCATCGCCTACAGACGTTAGTGGTCACGGCCTGGTCACCTCTCTGCGCGGCCTCGGTATATCGTGCCGCGCCGTGACCTTCGACAACCAAGGATTCGACCCCACAATCAGCCGCCGCACGCTGCTGCGCACCGCCGCCGGAGCCGGCGCGGGCGCACTCGTCAGCCGCGGCCTGCCCGCCTGGGCAAAGCCGGTCATCGACGCCGCGACCCACGTCCGCAAGCCCGACAGCCGCCCGTTCCCGCACCTCCCGGCGGGCCACGAGAGCATGCCGGAGATCAAGCACGTCGTGATGCTGATGATGGAGAACCACTCGTTCGACAACCTGCTCGGCATGGTTCCCTACCAGGTCCCTGGGCGCCAGGCAGTCGACGGCCTGACCCGCAAGCACGGCCACTTCAAGAACGTCAACCGCGACACCGACGGCTCGAAAGTGTTCGCCGAACACGCCGCCTCTCCGTGTCAGCTGTCCGGCCACCCCGGCCAGAACTGGAACGCCAGCCACGAGTCCTACGACGGCGGTCACAACGATGGCTTCGTGAAGGCCAGCGGACCGATCGCGATGCGCTTCTGGGATCAGCACGACCTGCCGTTCACCTACTCGCTGGTCAAGCATTTCCCGATAGGGCAGCGGTTCTTCTGCTCGGTGCTGGCGCAGACCTATCCCAACCGGCGCTTCTTCTTTGCGGGCACAGCGTCGGGGACCATCTCCACCGACAACACCACCTTCAGCGTCCCGGCGAAGAACGGCACGATCTTCGACCGCCTCGACGCGCACCACATCGACTACCGGATCTACTACCAGAACGTGCCGAGTTGGCTGATCGTGCCCGACATCCTGAAGCCCAAGGGCCGGGCCGACCGCCAGCGCAAGTACTCAGCCTTCCACGCCGACGCGGCCGCCGGGCGTCTCCCCGCGTTCACGTTCATCGACCCGCAGTACGACACCACGTCCGAGGAGAACCCCCAGGACATCCAGGTCGGCGAGCGGTTCGTCGCCGACGTCGTCCGGACGCTGATGCGAGCACCGACGTGGAAGCACACAGCCCTGTTCATCAACTACGACGAGCACGGCGGCTACTACGACCACGTGGCGCCGCCGCGCGCGATCAAGCCGGACTCGACCCCGCCGCTGCTGAAGCCCGGCGACACGCCGGGCGCCTACGACCGCTACGGGTTCCGCGTTCCGATGATCGTCGTGTCGCCGTGGGCAAAGCCGAACTACTTGTCCAACGTGGTCCAGGACCACACGTCGATCACCGCGTTCATCGAGCGCAAGTGGAACCTGCCGGCGATGACGTTCCGCGACGCCAACGCGCAGCCGATGACCGATTACTTCGACTTCTCGAAGCCAGCCTTCCTGAAACCGCCGGCGCTCGCAAAGGCGCCGGCGCTCGCGCCGGGCCTCGCGGCGTGCCACTCGCAGGGGCTCAACCCCCCGCTGCCGCCCGGCGTGAGATAGCGAGAGTTACTCGGCGGTGCCGCCGGCCAGGCCGGGTCGCGGCAGCGGCCTCGGAGCGTCGCGGCCGACGCGCTCGCCCTGTGCGGGCGGCATCGGGACCTCGGGCGGGGGCGGCGCCTCGGCGCCGAATACTTCCTCCTCGGTCCCGCCGTCGAGCAGAGCCTCGAACTCCATCTTCTCGATCGTCTCGCGCTTGACGAGGATCTCCGAGAGCTTCTCGAGCGATCCGCGGTACTCAGTGAGGATCTCCTTGGCCTGCACGTGGGCGGCTTCGACCATCCGGCGGATCTCGTCGTCGATCTCGCGCGCGATCTCGTCGGAGTAGTCAGGCTCCGCGCTGAACTCCCTCCCCAGGAACGGCATGCCGTGGTCGTGACCGAATACCCGGGGGCCGAGCTTTTCGGACATGCCGAAGCGCATCACCATCTGCTTGGCGGTTGCGGTGACCTTCTCGATGTCGTTGGACGCGCCGGTGGTGACCTCGCCGAAGATGATCTCTTCGGCGGCACGGCCGCCGAGCGTCATCGCCATCTGATCCTGCAGCTCGGCCCGGGTGGTCAGGAACTTGTCCTCCGTGGGCAGCGAAATCGTGTAGCCGAGCGCCTGGCCGCGGGAGATGACCGAGATCTTGTGGACCGGGTCGGAGTTGGGCAGGTAGTGGCCGACGATCGCATGGCCCATCTCGTGGTACGCGGTGATCCGGCGCTCCTTGTCGCTCATCACCCGGGTCTTCTTCTCCGGGCCGGCGATCACACGCATGATCCCCTCCTCGAGCTCGACCTGGGTGATCTCGCGCTTGCCGTTACGGGCCGCGAGCAGCGCCGCCTCGTTGACGAGGTTTGAGAGATCGGCGCCGGTGAAGCCGGGGGTCTGGCCCGCCAGCGCGTCGACGTTGATCTCGCGAGCAAGCGGCTTGCCGCGGGTATGGACCTCGAGGATCTTCTTGCGGCCCGTGCGGTCGGGACGGTCGACGACGATCTGGCGGTCGAACCGGCCCGGGCGCAACAGTGCCGGGTCGAGGATGTCGGGGCGGTTGGTGGCGGCGATCAGGATGATGTTGTCCTTCATCTCGAAGCCGTCCATCTCGACGAGCAGCTGGTTGAGCGTCTGCTCGCGCTCGTCGTGACCACCGCCGAGGCCGGCGCCACGG
>DASYFZ010000262.1:0-2892 GCA_036000295.1 Solirubrobacteraceae bacterium | reverse complement strand
GCGCGCGGGCCGGTGCCCGCGACGATCACCGGTAGGCCCCGCAGCTCGGGACGCCGGCGCAGCTCAACGGAGACGTAGAAAGCGTCCATGTCGAGATGAGCGACGCACCGGCCTCGCATGCCTCTGAGGCTACGAGGCGGGGCAGACGTAGCGAGGCGGGCGCACCGCCGGCGCGGCGAGCACCGGCGGTGCGTCGCGCCTACCGGCTAACGGCTGGAGAGGACCGGCCCGACTCCGCCGAACCCGAGGGCAGCGGCGGTGTTCTGGTTCAGGTCCCAGGTGCGTCCGCCGACGAACGGACCACGGTCGTCGACGGTTGCGGTGACCTCGCGGCTGCCGTTGCGGAACACGACCTTGGTCCCACAAGGCAGGCTCTTGTTGGCCACGCCGTAGAACGCGTGAAAGCCGCACGCCGTGTTGCCGGCGTCGTTGTACCAGGACGCGATCGTCTCGTGAAAGGCGATCGTCTCCCCCGCGTCCTTTCGTACGTGCGTGTTCAGGCTGTCGCCGCGAAACCGCACGCGCAGCTGCTGACCGGGGCTCGCGCCTTTGGCATGCAGGCCGAAGCCACCGCGAGCGCCGGTGCGCACCCTCGACAGTAGGCGCCAGCGGCCGTGGGACAGACCCTCGAGCCGCACGATGCGGCCGGCCACGGCCGGCAGCAGCTTGCCATGGATCGCCGACCAGCGGCCGCCAACCTGGCTGACGGACTGCTCGGCCAGGTTGAGCTTTGCTGCGACGGTCACGGTCTGCGCCGGGCTCGCGGGTGCGGTGGCGGCGGGCACCGTGCCGGGCGAGGGCTGTGGAGCGGGTCCCTGGACCTTCACCAGGCCCGTGCGCCGCAGGCGCGCCGCGACCCGGAAGTGGCCGTTGCGGCGGACCCTGGTCGAGGCCAACCGACGCCAATGCCTCGCGCCGGCCGGGGCGTACTCCAACGTCAGCTTCTGGCCCGGACGCGCGGGCGCAGCGCTGCCGCTGATCGTCACCGGCTGTCCGTAGGACACGTGGTGATGGTTGAGCTTTGCCTGGATTGCGCTCTGGGTGTCGTTGTGCCCGACGGTGAGCGCGACCGCCGTAGCCGGAATTGCCAGCATCAGCGCGAACGTCGCTGCATAAATGCGACGCGACATGCGCGTTTTCAGCTTGGGCCTCAAGACGAGGACCTCCTGTGTACTTCGACCACGCGCCTACGGGGTGTGACGGGCTCGCGACTCCAGATGCGCACGCATCTCGCGTGCTGGAGCCGCTACGACTGCCGCTGGTGTTGCGACAACCGATTCGCCCCCAGCCGGGCCGTAGGGCGTGGTGCCCCGGAAAGCCCGGCATCGTGTCCCCGTTCGCCGCCGCACCGAGCAGCAGCAACGAGGCAGGTCGAATCCAGCCGATGAGGGAAGCACGTATCACGGCGGATTAGTGTGAGGCACGTCACACTTCTGGGCCGGATAGTGCAGATGTACCAGGCGAGGCGCGGTGCGCACGCGGCCCTGCAAGAATCAGCCCAATGGCTAATCCGGATCGGCTGACGGGCCTTGACAGCTCGTTCTTGCATCTCGAGCGGGATGCCGCCCACATGCACGTCGCGGGCTGCATGGTGTTCGATGGCAAGGCGCCCTCGTACCCCGAGCTCGTCGACCAGATCGGCCTGCGGCTGCACCTGGTCCCACGCTACCGCCAGCGGCTGGCGTTCGTCCCGTTCAATCAGGGCCGGCCGGTCTGGGTCGATGACCCGCACTTCAACCTGACCTATCACGTCCGCCACACGGCGCTGCCGCGCCCGGGCGCCGAAGCCGACCTCAAGCGGCTGGCCGGCCGGATCTTCTCGCAGGCACTTGATCGCAACCGGCCGCTATGGGAGCTGTGGCTGGTCGAGGGCCTTGAGGGAGGCCGGTTTGCGCTGCTGAGCAAGACCCATCATGCGCTCGTCGACGGCGTCTCGGGCGTCGACATCGCCACGGTGCTGTTTGACTCCTCGCCGGACCCGATGCCGGTGTCCCAGCCCGAGAGCGAGTGGATCCCGCGACCGCTGCCGACCAAGGCGCAGCTGTTCGCCGACGCGCTGGTCGAGCGAGGGACCGTCCCCGGCGAGGTGGTGCGAGGTGTGCGCGCGACGCTGCGCGGACCACGAGCGGTGGCCAAGCGGATGGGCGGGGCGCTCGCGGGCGTCGGAGCGATGGCGTGGACCGGACTGCAGGCGGCGCCGCCGAGCCCATTGAACGTCCGGATCGGGCCGCACCGCCGGTTCACCTGGGTTCGGGGCGACCTCGCCGAGTTCAAGGCGATCAAGAACTCTCTCGGCGGCACCGTCAACGACGTCGTGCTGGCGGTCGTCGCGGGAGCGCTCGGCCGCTATCTACGCCGCAACGGGCACGCCACGGGCGAGCTTGTGCTCAAGGCGATGGTCCCGGTCTCGGTGCGCGCCGACGTCGAGCGCGGCGCCCTGGGCAACAAGGTCGCGGCTATGTGGGCACCGCTTCCGGTCGGGATGACCGATCCCGTCGAACGGCTGCTGACGATCAGCCACGCGATGCAGGGCATCAAGGAGTCCGGCCAGGCCGTCGGGGCGCAGGTGCTCACGGGCCTGTCGGGCTTCGCACCTCCCACGATCATGGCCCAGGCAGCACGACTCCAGGCGCGCCAGCGTCTGTTCAATCTCGTGGTGACCAACGTGCCGGGCCCGCAACACCCCCTGTACATGCTGGGTCGCGAGCTCGAGGCCCTGTACCCGATGGTGCCGCTCGCCGAGAACACTGCGCTGGGGATCGCGATCATGAGCTACAACGGGCAGCTCAACTTCGGGTTCACGGCCGACTATGACGCGCTTGCCGACGTCGAGGACCTGACCGACGATCTGCGCTCCGCCATCGAGGAGCTGTCTGCCGCAGCCGGCGGCTC
>DASYFZ010000202.1:0-3614 GCA_036000295.1 Solirubrobacteraceae bacterium | reverse complement strand
CCAACGGACAGCGCCCGCGAGGGCGGGCGCGTCAGCGTGCGTACATGATCGCCGCGCTACCCGACGGCGAGCCCGAGCAGCTCACCGAGTTGCGGGAACTGCTTCGTACCGCCGGCGTCGCCGATGTCGGTGAGATGGTCCAGCGGCGCGAGCATCCCCATCCAAACAGTTACCTCGGCACGGGGAAGGTGGACGAGCTGAAGGCCGAGCTGGCCCGCGCCGACGCCAACCTGGTGGCCTGCGACGACGAGCTGTCGCCGCGCCAGGAGCGCACCCTCGAGGCAGCGCTCGGGGTGCCCGTGATCGACCGCACGGCGATCATCCTCGACATCTTCGCCTCTCACGCACACACCGCCGAAGGCAAGCTCCAGGTCGAGCTGGCCCAGCTCGAATACAACCTGGCGCGGATGCGCGGCCTGTGGTCCCACCTCGAGCGGCTCGGAGCCGGACGCATCGACGGCGGTATCGGAACCCGAGGCCCGGGTGAGACGCAGATCGAGACCGACCGCCGGTTGGCCCGCGACCGGATCTCGGCGCTGAAGCGAAAGCTCGAGCACGTCGCTTCCAGCCGCTCTGTGATGCGCGCCGAGCGCGAACGCGCACATCTGCCGCAGGTTGCCCTGGCGGGGTACACGAACGCCGGCAAGTCAACACTGCTCAACGCGCTCACGGGCGCGACGATCGGAGTCGGAGATCGCCTGTTCCACACCTTGGACCCCACCACCAGGGTCATGCACGTGGGCGGGCGCGACTATCTGATGACCGACACCGTCGGGTTCATCCGCAAGCTTCCCCACCAGCTAGTCGACGCGTTCGGCGCGACGCTCGAGGAGACGCGACTCGCCGACCTGATCCTGCACGTGGTCGACGCGTCGGTCGACGAGGACGAGATGCTCGCGATGATCCGCGCGGTCGAGGACGTGCTGCACGAGATCGGCGCCGACGAGGTCCCGCAGGTGCTCGTCCTGTCCAAAGCCGACCGGATCGACGAGGCGCGCCGGACGGAACTCGAGAACCGTCACCGTGACGGCGTGTTGGTGTCGGGCGTCACCGGCGAGGGCATCGAAGGGCTGTCGCAGCGGATCGAGGAGGAGTTCGCGCGCACGCTGCGCGAGATCGAACTGTTGATCCCCTACGACGAAGGCGGCCGTCTGGCCGAGTTGCACGAGATCGCCGGCGACCTCGAGCGTGAAGAGACCCCCGAGGGGGTCAAGGTCGTGGCACGGCTGCCCGCCTCGCTGGCCGGCCGCTACGAGCCGTACGCGCTCAGCGGCCGTTCCTGATGAGCCTGCGAGTGCGGCGGCTCGACCCGCGCGCGGTACTGCCGACACGCGCCTACGCCGGGGATGCGGGACTCGACCTGTACGCGCTCGACGACGCGGTGCTTGAGCCTGGAGAGCGCGCCGGCGTTCGCACGGGCATCGCGGTCGAGATCCCCGAGGGCCAGGCGGGCCTGGTGCTGCCGCGGTCGGGGCTCGCCCGGCGACATGGGATCTCCGTTGTCAACGCTCCGGGCCTGGTCGACGCGGGCTATCGCGGCGAGGTCGAGGTGCTGCTGCTCAACACCGACCAGTCGGCGTCGTTCTCGATCGCGGCGGGCGACCGCATCGCGCAGCTCGTGATCGTCAGCGTGCGCACGCCCGAGGTGGTGGAGTCCGACGAACTGGCGTTGTCGGAGCGCGGCTCGGGCGGGTTTGGCTCCAGCGGCTCCTGATCGGGCGCGATCAGCTGCTGTCGGCGGACTGCTTGATCAGCCCGTGGGCGATCAGGAAGTTGCGCGCCACGGTGGCCGGGTCCTGATGTGAGACTTCCACCGCGGCGTTGAGGCGTCGCATCGTCCCCAGCGTCAGCAGCGAGCTGACCTTGTCGATCGTCGCGGCGAATACCGGTCCCTCGAGGTCGAGCAGCCTGGGGGAGGCGACGGGCACGACGTTTCCCCACCCCAGCGCGTGGTGCGGATCCTTGAGCAGCCGGTAGTTACCGGAGGTCAGCTGGCCGTCGGTGGTGTTGACGTCGGCCGCCTGCACGGTGCCGTCCGTGAGCGCCTGGTACTGGCTGCCCAGGTCCAGGGGCTTGAACGTTGCCGGCACGAACGCGTAAGACTGCTCGAGCTGGGGCAGGCCGTTGGGACCCTGCTGGAACTGGGGCGGGGCGCCGAGCGTGAGCGTCGGCGCCACCTTGTGCAGGTCGCGCAGCGTCGCGAGGCGGTGCTCGAGCGCATACTGCGCCGTCACCCCGATCGCGTCGGTGTTGCTGAACGGCGTCGGGTTGAGCAGCTCGAGGCCGTGAGCGAGCGCGTAGTGCTGGGCGGCCTGGTAGGCCTTGTAGGCAGTCCTGAACCCATGGCGGTATCCGGCCACCGCCGTGTTCCACGTCTGCAGGTACTCGGGGTACATAGCCAGGCGGTCGCTCTGCAACGCCTTGAGCGTCACCTCGGTGGGGCCGATGTTGCGGTTGAGCATGACCGTGAAGCCCTTCGCGGCCAGCGCCTGGTAGTACAGCTCGCCGAGCACGAACTGCTCGGTCGTGTTCTTGTCACCGATCGTCACCAGAGGCTTGCCGGCGCCGGGCGACGCGGTGGTCGTCTGTGGCGAGGAGGCCGGGGTGTCGGTGGTGCCCGTCCCAGAGCTGCCGCCACATCCGCCTATCGCGGCGAGGGCCAGGATTGCCGCCGCCGCCCTCGCTGCCCTCATACTCCCGCCGCCTTGAGCGCGTCGGCGTGCGCGGCGCCCTCGAGCTCGTCGTCGAGAGCCTCCAGGGGCGCGTCCGGGCCCAGCGCCGCAGCGATCAGCCAGTCGGCAAACCAGGCGTTCTTCGGCAGCAGCGGCCCGTGCAGGTAGGTGCCGATGACGTTGCCGGCGCGCACGCCTTCGTGCCCGTCGGCGCCGTTGTTGCCGTGCCCGGACAAGACACGGCCCAAAGGCTCCGTTCCGGCGCTCAGGTGCGTACGCCCGCCGTGGTTCTCAAAGCCGGCGAGGACCCGCCGGTCTCCGGGCTCGAGTTCGACCTCGATCGCGACGTTGCCGATCAGCCTGGGTCCGCTTTCGCGGACGGTCACCAGGTCGACGAGCTCGACGCCTGGCAACGTCTCGTCGTCGAGCTGGTAGGAGCGACCGAGCAGCTGATAGCCACCGCAGACGGCGAGGATCACGCCGTCACGCGCCGCTACCGCGTGCAGCGCATCGCGCTTGACCTCCGCCAGGTCCAGCGCGCACAGGCGCTGGTCGCGATCCTGGCCACCGCCGATGTAATACAGGTCGGCGCCGTCCGGATCGAGCTCGTCACCGAGGCTGCTGGACTGCAGCTCGAAGCCGATCCCGCGCCAGCGGCAGCGACGCTCGAGCAGCAGCAGGTTGCCGCGATCGGCGTAGATGTTCATCAGGTCGGGATACAGCGCGCAGACGCGCAGGACGGGCTGCTCAGGCACGCAGCAACACCACCTCGCTGCCGACGTAGTCGTCGGTCGCCGCGACGGCCGCCCGCCCGGCGCGGCGCAGCCCCGCGGCCTGCGCTTCGGACTCGAGTTCGTCGCCGGTCAGGCGGTCCAGCCGGATCACGTCCTGCTCGACCGATCGCGAGCCGGAAACGCTGATCCGCTCGCGCCGGCGCTCGAG
>DASYFZ010000090.1:0-2595 GCA_036000295.1 Solirubrobacteraceae bacterium | reverse complement strand
GGATGCCTCTGAGCCGGTGCACTGGATGGACGTCGCGCGGCGCGCCGTTCGCCTTGCCCGGACCGCCGCAAGAGACGCCGGCCGCGAGGACGAGGTCGCCGTCGCGTTCAGCATCAACGGCGACGTCGACACACCCGACGGGCGCGAGACGATCCGGCTGCTCGCCCGCGCATTCGAGGAGGACCGGCCCGATCTGATCCTCGTCGAGACGCTGTCGCTCGTGCGCAGTTCCACGTATGCCACGGTCGAGGCGCTGCTTGACTCAGGCCTGCCGGTGTGGCTGAGCTTCCGCCGCTGTCGGCACGGCGTCTGCGGCGTGTATGGCGAGCATTGGGGCGGGCCCGAGGGAGACGCCTTCGGCCGCGCGGCGCGGCGCTTTGAGGAGATGGGCGTCGGCGCGCTGGCGATCAACTGCGTGCCGCCCGACCACGTGACCGGGATGCTGTCATGGCTGCGCGACTTCACCGACCTCCCGCTCGGCGCATATCCGAACCTCGGTTACCTGTCGGCCGCCGGCTGGCGACACGAGCTGAGCATCGGCGGCGACGAGTACGCCAAGCTCGCGCTGAGCTGGCGCGACGAAGGGGCGCAGCTGATCGGCGGCTGCTGCGGCGTCGGGCCGGAGCACCTCGCGGCGGCCGGCGCTGCGCTCGCCGGCACCAAGCCGGGGCAAAAGCGGCCCGCCGCGCTGCCCGACGAAGGACCGCTTGCGTCGCGCGCCAACGGCCGCGTCGCGCAGCACTGGTCAGACCCCCGCGGCCGCGACATGTTCCCGCTGGACTTCCCGGAGATCACATGCGACCCAGGCGTCTTCGAACCCACCCAGGGCAGCCTGCTGATGTGGAAGTACCTCTACCGGGAAGGGATCGGCGCCCACCAGCGGTGTCTGGACATCGGCTGCGGATCGGGCTTGCTGACCGTACAGCTGGCGCGCAACGGCGCCGCCCACGTACACGCCATCGACATCGACGAGACAGCGGTCAAGAACACGATGACCAACGCGTTTCGCAATGGTCTCTCCGACCGCGTCAGCGCCGCCGCGCAGGACCTCTACCCGTGGGTTCCCGAGGAGCGATACGACGTGATCGTCGCGAGCCTCTACCAGATGCCCGTGGACCCGTTCGAGCAGGTCACCACGCACCGGCCGCTTGACTACTGGGGCCGCAACCTGCTCGATCACCTGATGCGCCTGCTTCCCGAGGCGCTGGCCGACGACGGCGTCGCCTACCTGATGCAGCTGTCGATCATCGGCGAGCGGCGCACGACGCAGCTGCTCGACAGCCTCGGCTTTCAGGCGCGGGTAGTGGACTTCGGCTTCTTCGAGTTCAGCGATCTGTTCGCCGAGCGCAACGAGCAGATCAAGCGCGTCGAGGAGCGCTCGGACGCGTACCACTTCACGCTCGGGCGCTCCGACGTGATGGTCACCTATCTGCTCGAGGTGACCCGCAAGGCCGCCGCGAAGAGCTAGCTCTTGACCGCAACGCCTCCTAGTGCCGCGCACGCCAGCCGGCCATCGCCACGAACAGCTCGGGCGGGCTCGGCGCCGGTAGCGAGGAGTCGAACTCGCGGTAGGCGGCGACGACATTGGCGGCCAGCCGCTCCGGGTCGCCCCAGTCGGAGAAGCCCGTGATGTCAATGTCGTCCGCCGCGGCCTGCGGATCGAGTCCGGCGTCGAAGCGCTCGCGCGCCTGGTCGCGCACGTACGTCAAATAGCGCTGCACGTCGCGCACCCCGGACGCGTCGGTGACGGGCCCGTGGCCGGGCACCAGCACGTCGGCGCCGAGTTCGAGGATGCGCTCGCACGCCACCAGCCAGTTGCTGAGGCTCGCCCACACGATCGGCGTGCCGTCGATGAACAGCAGGTCGCCGGTGAACACCGTCGCGCTTCCCGGCACGTGCACGATCGTGTCGCCGCCGGTGTGGGCCGGTCCGAGCTCGAGCAGTGAGATCTCGCGGTCGCCGACCTGCAGGTCCAGCCGACCCTCGAACGTCTGCGACGGCAGCCGCACCGTGATGCCCTCGTAATCGAACGGCCCGAATGCGTGCTGGACGAAGTCGCGTACTTCGTCAGGCATCCCGGGCGCGGACTTCAGCGCGTGCAGCATCTGCGGGGAGAGCTCCTGCATCTCCTCGGCAGTGGCGCGCGACGCGTAGATCTCGGTCGCGGTCGGCAGCAGCTCGTTGCCGAAGCAGTGGTCGGGATTGGAATGCGTGTTCATCGCAGCGTCGATCGGATGGCGCTCCACGATCGGCGCCATCGCCTCGAGCATCTCGCGCGTCAGATGCAGGTCGTAGAGCGTGTCGACGAGCAGCGAAGTGCCGTCGGCGGTGATCAGCCCGGCGTTGCTCCAGCCCCAGCCGCCGTCGGGCTGCAGGTAGGCGTACAGCCCGTCGCCGAGCTCGTGCAGCCCTTTCTCGTAAGCGACGTTCACTAGTTAGAAGTCGTCCTGGGCCGGAAGCCCTGCGTAGTTCTCGGCCAGGCTCGTGGCGGCGGCCTTTGACAGCGACAGGTACTCGAGCCGCGCGAGCTGCAGCCGGCTCTCGTACGGACCGCCTCCGAGGTCGTGCAGGAGCTGGGTCATGTAGTTGGAGAAG
>DASYFZ010000078.1:0-1656 GCA_036000295.1 Solirubrobacteraceae bacterium | reverse complement strand
CCGGCGCGTCCAGACCGGCGCGCTGGATCTGGCGCTCCAGGTCGTGTCGCTGTGGTTCGCCGATTTGGCGTTCCTCGCCTACGGGGCCGAGGACCTGGTGCGCAACCGCGACCGCGGGACCGAGTTGGACGCCGATGCCGGCATCGACCCGGTGCGGCTGCGCCGCGCCGTCGAGCTGGTCGAGGATACCCGGGAGCGTTTCCTGCTTAATGTGTCGGAGGATCTGGCATGCGAGGCCTTGGCTTACCGCCTGCAGCAGACGCTCCTCGGATGAACGCCGCCGCGCGGGTGTACCTCCGCGCGCCGGCACGTCCTGACCGCGAGGAGTTCACGGAGCTGATGCGCGTCAGCCGCGCCTTCCACAGCCCGTGGGCCACCGCCCCCACCGACGACGAGCGCTTCGCCGCCTACCTCGCCGATGCCCGCCGGGCCGACTTCGAGGCGATGCTGCTGTGCCGGACCGAGGACGACGCGATCATGGGCTTCTTCAACCTGTCCCAGATCGTGCGCCGACGGCTCCAGAGCGCCTACCTCGGCTATGCCGTAGGCCAGCCGTTCGCCGGCCAGGGCTACATGCGCGAGGGCATCGAGCTCGTCCTGCGCCATGCCTTCACCGCGCTGCAGCTGCACCGCATCGAGGCCAACATCCAGCCCGGCAACGCCAACTCGCTGGCGCTGGCGCGAGCCGCCGGCTTCCGCCGCGAGGGCTTCTCGCCGCGCTACCTGAAGATCGGCGGTCGCTGGCGCGACCACGAGCGGTGGGCGATCCTCGTCGACGAGTGGCGCGGCCAGACCGGCGAGCCCGAGCAGCCCGACGGTCCGTTCTAGATCCGAGCCTTCAGACCCTCAGCAGGCGCAGCGCGCCGAGCATCGTCCCGACTCCGAGCGCGGTTCCCAACGCCCAGGCGACTACGGTTTCGGCGGTCGGGGTTGTGAGTTCGTAGAAGCTGCGCAGGAAGGGGATGATCAGCGCGAGGGCGAAGAGCAGCGCCATCAGGGCACACAGCCCGATGATCGCGAGTCGTCGGAGTCCGGGTTCGCTATCGAGTCGGATCACAACGGCAAGTCCGCACACGACCACGATCCCGGTCGCGACGGTGCGCGAGCGGCGGAGGCCCACGTCAAATCCGTAGCGCGCGAGGACGTAGCCGGCGACGATTCCGATCCCAATCGCCAGCCCGGCTGGGATCGCGAAGCGCGCCACCGACCGGAGGTACCCCTCCGGCCGCCAGGGCCCGGAGCTCGGCGCGAGTGCGAGCAGGAAAGCGGGGATTCCGATCGTGACGGTCGAGGCGACCGAGAATTGCCGCGGGAGCAGCGGGAAGGTCCCAGTTGGGATCGCAACAGCCACGCCCACGACGGCGGCGAAGACGGTCTTGGTGACGAACAACCGCGCGACCCGCTGAATGTTGCGCAGGATCTGGCGGCCCTCGGCGACCATGCCCGGCACGACGCCGAAGTCATCGCGAACGAGCACGAGGTCGGCGACCGAGCGCGACATCTGTGCGCCCGAGCCCTGGGCGATCGCGAGGCGCGCCTCCTTCAGCGCCGGCACGTCATTAACCCCGTCGCCGACCATCGCGACGTAGCGACCGGCGCCGGCGAGCGCCTCCACAACGGCGCGCTTGCCTTCCGGCGAGATCCGCCCGACGGCAG
>DASYFZ010000071.1:0-3867 GCA_036000295.1 Solirubrobacteraceae bacterium | reverse complement strand
GGACCGATCAGGATCCAGTCGCCGGGCCTCGCGGCGTCTACCGCCGCCTGGATCGTGGCGAACTGGCCGCTGATCCCGTGAAAGCTGCCCACTCTCAGCACGCGGGCGCTGGCCGACGACGAAACGGTCAAGCCGGCACAGATCGCCACGCAAAGTGCAACGCGACGCATCACGTCTCCTCTCCCTCTCCCCGACCGTGTTTACAGGCTGTGAACGAAGCGCGCGGATCCTACACGCTGGGATCGAGGTCGAACTCAACTCCCGCGATCTCCACTGCATCGCCTGCTTGAAAGCCCTTGGACTCGAGCTCGGAGATCACGCCGATGCCGCGCAGCCTGCGCTCGAGGTGCGCGAGTGCGTCCTCGTTGTCGAGGTCGTAGCGAGCGACGAGTCGCTCGACGCCACGGCCGCTGACGCGGTAGCTCCCCTCGCCGATCTGCTGAACCTGGAAGCCGCGGTCGGCGGCCGGCCGGAACACCCGGTGCTCGGCGGGCACCTCATCGTGTGTCGTGCCGGGGAGTGGCTCGGGCTCGACCGTCTCGTCGCGGGGCGGCACGCGCCGCAGCAACTCGACCGAGAGCTCGTCGAGCCCGATGCGCGCGACCGCCGACGTCACGATCACCGGAACGTCGGGCCCCAGGCGACGGTGCCACGAGTCTTTGGCCGCCTCCCGCGTGGCTTCGTCGACCAGGTCGGCCTTGGAAAGCGCGAGGATGCGAGGCAGCGCCGCCAGCCGGGGGTCGTGCAGCGCGATCTCTCGTTCGATCGTCTCGTGGTTGGCGACCGGATCGGAGCCGTCGAGCGGGTTGAGGTCGAGCACGTGGACGAGCAGCCGGGTGCGCTCGACGTGGGCCAGGAACTCGTGCCCGAGGCCGGCGCCGGCGCTCGCGCCCTCGATCAGCCCGGGGATGTCGGCGATCACGAGCTGGCGGTCGTCGGCTTGCAGCGTGCCCAGGGCCGGCTCGAGCGTCGTGAACGGATAGTCGGCGACCTTGGGATGGGCTCGCGTCAGGCGCGCCAGCAGCGACGACTTGCCGGCGTTCGGCAGCCCGATCAGGCCGACGTCGGCGATCAGCTTGAGCGCCAGCGTGATCCAGGTCTCGCCACCCGGCAGGCCGCGCTCGGCGAAGCGAGGCGTCTGGTGGGTGGGGCCCGCGAAGCGCTTGTTGCCGCGTCCTCCGGGTCCGCCCCGGACGATCACCGCGCGCTGGCCGGCGGCCACGAGATCGTGGCGCGTCCCGTCGGCCTCGACGGTCACCTCGGTCCCGAGCGGCACTCGGATCTCGAGCGTCTCGCCGTCGCGGCCGTGGCGCAGGGCTCCCTGCCCGTGGCCTCCCCGCTTCGCCTTGAAGTGCGAGCGGCGCCGGAACGCCTCCAGGTCGCGCAGCGATTCGTCCGCGATCACGATCACGTCGCCGCCGCGGCCGCCGTCGCCGCCGTCAGGCCCGCCCTTGGGCACGTGCGCCTCACGGCGAAAGCTCAGACAGCCGTCGCCGCCGCCACCGGCCTGGACATGAATGTGTGCACGGTCTTGCATGAGTGCCCATTGTGCTGCGAACGCCGTCTATTGTTCGTGCCGCGTCAATCTGATGCCAGCTTCCGATCCAGTCTTCCTGATCACCGGCGCCTCCAGCGGGATCGGCGCTGCCACCGCGCGCCAGGCCGCCGAGGCCGGCTATCGGGTGGCGCTCGGAGCGCGCTCCACCGACCGCATCGAGGCGCTCGCCGAGGAACTGGGCGGACCCGAGCGCGCGATCGCGGTGACCTGCGACGTGACCGAGTGGGAGCAGCAGGAGGCGTTCGTGCAGACGACGCTCGAGCGGTTCGGCCGCCTCGACGTGGCGTTTGCGAACGCGGGGTTCGGGGCGGCCCGGGGATTCACGGCCGAGTCGCCCGAGCACTGGCGTTCGATGGTGCTCACCAACGTGTACGGCGCGGCGCTGACGATCCGCGCGACGATGCCGGCGCTTCGCGAATCGAGGGGCCATCTGCTGCTCACCGGCTCGGTTGCGGGCCGCCGGGCGCTGCCAGGGTCGCTGTACTCGGCCACCAAGTGGGCCGTGACCGCGATGGGCGAGTCCGCGCGCCAGGAATTCAACGACACCGGCGTCAGGGTCACGGTGATCGAGCCGGGGATGGTCGACACGCCGTTCTTCGACAAGGGAGCCGGCCCCGGCGCGCTGACGCCCGACGACGTTGCGCGAGTGGTCATGTTCGCGGTCTCGCAGCCGCCGCACGTGGACGTCAACGAGATCCTCGTGCGTCCCACCGTCCAGCCGAGCTGAGGATCGCGCGCAGGTCCGCCAGCACGGCCGGTGCCTCGAAGATGAGCTGGGCCCAGGTGTAGCGCACCACCACGTACCCCGCCGCGCGTAGCTGCAGGTCCTTCCGGCGGTCGCGCTCCATCTGACCGGGGGAGCTGTGGTTGTCGCGCCCGTCGAGCTCGACGATGACCCGCTCGGAGCGCCACAGCATGTCGACGGTCCAGCCTTCGACGACCGCGTTGACCTCGGGAAGCTGAACTCGGGCGGCCTCACACGCTTCGAGGAAGCGGCGCTCGAGTTCGCTGCGGGTCATGGCGATCCGCGGTTCGTGGCGTCTGAGGGCGGCCTGCAGGCGCACGGTTCCATGACATCCCTGACCGCACGCCGCAGATACCTCATCGATGTTCAAGAGCCGCCGGTAATCGGCGTGTGCGAGCGCCCTGCGGAGCTCCTCGATCGACGACTCGGCGGCGAGATCCCGGAAGGTGCGGGGAACCGTTGTGACCGGGAGCCGGCGCCAGCGGGTGCCGTCGAGCACGCGCGGATGATGCACCCGCACACCACCGAGAGAACGGCGCCTGCCCGGCACGCTGATGTCGATCACGCTGGGCTCGCGATCCAGGAGCCCCCACCACCAGCCGGCGGCTTGGTGGCTGAGCAGCGCACCCGGGCCAGCGTGGAGCAGCGCGGCGACCAGCCGACCCTCAATCGGCACCGACGAGTGGCCGAGCGCGTAGACGCCGCGGTGAACCGTGTGCATCCGACCCTCCCAACGCCACCGGTTGGCGACGCTGTCTGCGACCCCACAGTCCCGCAGCTGCTCGAGGCTGATCACACCCCATTGCGCCGAGGCGACAGCCGCGGCCCGAAGTGTTGCCGTTTGGCGCCGAGGGGTGGCTCCAGATGGCGACGCCTCGCCGGGCATACGTCCAGGGTGACCATCATCCTGTGACGGGACAAGACGCCGTCTGCGTCAAAACTCCGCAACCGGAAAGGAAGACCGCGCCGTGAAGGTGCTCAACGACTTCAAGACGTTTCTGTTCCGCGGCAACGTCGTCGACCTGGCGGTTGCGGTCGTCATCGGCACAGCGTTCACGGCCGTGGTCAAGGCGCTGGTCTCAGACATCCTGACGCCGGTGATCGCGGCGATATTCGGCAGCCCGAACTTCGGCAACCTGAAGTTCACGATCCACGGAAGCCACTTCGCCTACGGCGACTTCCTGAACAACCTGTTCACTTTCCTCACCGTCGCCGCGGCGATGTTCTTCCTGGTCGTGACCCCGATCAACTGGCTGATGTCGCGGCGCGCGCAGGAGGACCCCGACACCAAGCAGTGCCCGGAGTGCGACACGGCGATCCCGATCAAGGCGCGCCGTTGCCCGCAGTGCACGACACGGCTATCCGGCGGGCCGGACGCGCCGCCCCGTCCCAGCCGCGTTTCGGCGCCCTAGGAGTCCGAGGAGGGCTGGACCGAGATCACGCGGCCACGACGGCCGCGGCTGAACTCGACCGTGCCCGCCGAGCGAGCGAAGATCGTGTCGTCCTTGCCGATCCCGACGCCGTCGCCGGGCTTGAAGCGCGTGCCGCGCTGGCGGACGATGAT
>DASYFZ010000722.1:0-7007 GCA_036000295.1 Solirubrobacteraceae bacterium | reverse complement strand
CTCGAGCGGCGCGATCCGCTCCTGCAGCAGCCGCAGCGCTTCGAGCCCGAACGGGCGGTTGCAGCGATTGACGAGAAAGCCCGGGCCGTCGGCGGCGTCGATCACGTGCTTGCCCATCGCCTTGCCGGCCGCCCGCGCGACGGCGAGCGCCTCCTCGGATGACTGCTCTCCGGCGACCACCTCGAGCAATGCCATCAGCGGCGCCGGGTTGAAGAAGTGCATGCCGACTACGCGTTCGGGCCTCTTCGCCGCGCCCGCGATCGCCGTCACCAGCAGCGACGACGTGTTCGTCGCCAGGACGCACTGCTCGGAGACGACCTCCTCCGATAGCTGCTTGAACAGCTCGCGCTTGAGCTCCAGTCGTTCGGGCGCCGCCTCGATGACCAGCTCGCAGGGACCGAGGTCGCCGACGTCGAGCGTGGCTTCGAGTCGCTGTGCTGCCGCCGTCGCGTCCTCCTCGCTCCAGCGTCCGCGAGCGGCGCCGCGCTCGAGATGGCGCTTGATCTGATCGACGCCGCGGTCCAGGGCATCGGCCACGGGGTCGTGCAGCAGCGTCCTCGCGCCCGACAGGCAGCCGAGTTGGGCGATTCCGCTGCCCATCGTGCCGGCGCCGATGACGCCGATCGTGGCGGGCGGAGCCGCCTCCGTCACTGCGGGACTAGCGCGTTGATGCCGGTCAGCGCGCGGCCGATGATCAGCTTCTGGATCTGGGAGGTCCCCTCGTACAGGGTCGTCACCCGGACGTCGCGGAAGTAGCGCTCGACGGGATAGTCGTCGACGTAGCCCGAGCCTCCGTGGACCTGGATCGCGACGTTTGCGCAATGGACGGCCGCCTCGGTGGCGAACAGCTTGGCGATCGACGTCTCGGTCGTGTTCGGCTTGCCGGTGTCCTTGAGATGGCCGGCGCGCCACACGAGCATCCGCGCCGCGTCGGTCTGGAGCTTGATGTCGGCGAGCATCTCCTGGACGAGCTGGAAGCTCGCGATCGGGCGGCCGAACTGAACGCGGTCCTTCGAGTAGCGAACCGACGCGTCCAGGGACCCCTGGCAGATCCCGACACAGCCCGCCGCAACGCTGTAGCGGCCCGAGTCCAGCGAGCTCATCGCGATCTTGAAGCCGTCGCCGACCTCGCCGAGCAGGTCCTCGTCGCGGCACTCGACATCGTCGAGCGCGATCTCGGCGGTATCGGACCCGCGCAACCCCATCTTGTGGTGGATCTCCTGTGGCTTGAAGCCCGGCTGATCGGTGTCGACGAGGAAGCAGGCGACGCCGCGGTGGGCCTTCTCGGGATCGGTCTGGGCGAAGATCAGGGCGACCTTGGCGTGGTTGCCGAGCGAGATGAACATCTTCGAGCCGTTGATCACCCAGCCGGAGTCGGTCTTGCGGGCGCGGGTCTTCTGGTTGGCGGCGTCGGAGCCCGTGTCGGGCTCGGTCAGCCCGAAGCACCCGAGCCACTCGCCCGTGCACAACTTGGGGAGGTAGTGCTGCTTCTGCTCCTCGGTGCCCCACCGCAGGAACGCCGAGCACACCAGCGAGGTCTGGACGGAGATCACGGTCCTCATCGCCGAGCAGCCCCGCCCGACCTCCTCGACGACCAGCCCGTAGGTGAGGTAGTCGAGGCCCGCGCCCCCGTACTCGCGTGGCACGATCGCGCCGAGATACCCCTGGTCGGCGATCTTGCTCACGAGCTCGAGGTCAAAGTGCTCGTTGCGGTCGTTCTCGCGCGCGCGATCGACGATTTCCTTGTCGGTGAAGTCGCGCGCGGTCTCGCGGACCAGGCGCTGCTCGTCTGTGAGTTCGAAGTCCATAGCGCGGCAACCTAGCGCAGTAGCCTCACACGGGCGATGGCCCCAAAGACTCAATACGCTCGCAGCGGCGACCTCCACATCGCCTACCAGGTGATCGGCGACGGCCCGATCGACCTCGTGTACGTCCCGAGCTGGATGTCGCAGGTAGAGGTGTACTGGGAGGAGCCGCGGATCGCGCGGTACTTCGAGCGGCTCGCGTCGTTCTCGCGGCTGATCATGTTCGACCGCAGGGGGACCGGGCTGTCGGACCCCGTGGCGGGCACGCCGACGCTCGAGGAGCAGATGGACGACGTCGTCGCGGTTCTCGACGCCGCCGGGTCCAAAGAGGCGGCGGTGTTCGCGTGGCTTGAGGGTGGCGCGATGGCCGCGCTGTTCGCCGCCACGCATCCGGGGCGAACGCGGGCGCTCGTGCTCTACGAGGCGATGCCGAAGATGTCCTGGGCGCCCGATTACGACTGGCCCCCGACGCGCGAGCAGCGCGAGGCGGCGATGGAGGCGTTCCCGTGGGGCGACGGCTCGCGCATCGTCGGCCTCTGGCCACGCGCGGCCAACGACCCGAAGCTGCTCGAGTGGGCTGGGCGACTCGAGCGCCTGTCGGCGAGCCCGGGCACCGCTCGCAAGCTCTTCATGATGAACGCAGAGGTCGACATCCGGGCAGTGCTGCCGTCGATCTCGGTGCCGACGCTGGTTGTGCACCGCCCGCAGGAGCGGTTCGTCGACGTCCGTCACTCGCGTTACCTGGCTGAGCACATCCCTGGCGCCCGCTACGTCGAGCTGGAGGGCGACGAGGTGTTCTCGTTCGGCAGCGCGCAGGACTCGCTGGTCGACGAGGTCGAGGAGTTCCTGACCGGCACGCGCCGGGCGCCTCACCCTGAACGCGTGCTCGCGACCGTGATGTTCTCCGACATCGTCGGCTCCACGGAGCGCGCGGCGGAGCTCGGTGACCGGCGCTGGCGCGACGTGCTCAGCTCGGTCGAGGGAACGGTCAAGCGTGAGCTGTCCACATACCGTGGACGGGCGATCAAGTCGATGGGCGACGGCTTCCTCGCGACGTTCGACGGGCCCGCACGCGGGATCCGCTGCGCGGTCGCGATCCGTGACGCCGTCCACGACCAGTTCGGGCTGGAGGTGCGAACCGGACTGCACACGGGCGAGATCGAGCTGATCGGCTCCGACGTGGGCGGCATCGCCGTGCACATCGGCGCTCGCGTCGGGGCGAGCGCGGGCCCCGGCGAGGTGGTTGTGTCGGGCACGGTCAAGGACCTGGTGGTGGGGTCCGGGATCTCGTTCGAAGACCGCGGCGATCAAGAGCTGCGCGGCGTGCCCGGAGAATGGCGGCTGTGGGCCGTGGCGGCTTAGGCCACGACCCACAACCTCACTACACGACTACGAAGCCGGCGGCAGCGTGGCGACCGGCGCTGGCGCCACGGTGATCGTCGCGGGCGGCGAGGCCGCGCCGACGTTCACACCGTCACCCGGGATCCGGGCGCGGAACACGGCGGTGCCGGAGTTACCGAACTTCCACGCGAACTGGTAGGTCGAGTCGAACCTGACGGTTCGGACCTCGACGACGTGGAACCGATTGTCCTTGCCCAGTCGCTCGAGGTAGATCACGTCGCCGGCCTTGTCAGGAGTGACAGTGCCGGTGAACGTGACCACCTGACCGACCTGAGTGCTCGTCGTGCTTGGAGTGAACGTGATCAGGTCCTGCACACCCTCGAACAGCCGAGCGCTGTGTCGATTGGGCGGCAGCACCGTCTTGACCACGTACACCGTGTTGCTCGTCGGCATCACCGGGAAGCTGTAGTTCCCGCTGGTGTCGGTCGTCGTCGCCGCACCGCAGCTGAACTGGTTGGCCTGCGCAGCGCGGCTGCACAGGTTCACCGCGGTGTTGGGCTCCGGGTTGGTGGTGCCCGGCTGGTCCAGGGTGCCCGAGATCGTCGCCGGCTGCCCGAAGTCGATGATCGGGCTGGAGGTGTTGATCGTGAAGTCGGGGATCTGGGCCTGCTGGACGGTCACCGTGACTGGATCGGAAGCACCGGCGTTGTTACGGAAGTCGCCGGGGAACGCGACGCGGACGACGCGCTGTCCCGGAGTGCGCCAGCGCTGGGTGATCGAGTAGCTCGATGCACCGTCGAGCCGGCCCGACTTGACGGTGTGCCACTGGGTTCCCGCGGCATTCGCGACCTGCAGCAGAACCCGCTGGCCCCGATGGTCCGGCGTGACCGTGCCGGTGAACGTGATCGGGTGGTTGGTATCGGTCGAGGTGGCGCTGGCGGCCAGCGTTACCAGGGCCTGGACCCGCTCGTGAAGCGTCCGGCTGTGAAGGCGTCCGAGGCTCCTGACGAACCAGCTGCGCCGGGTCAACACGACGCCTTCGGCACGGGTGAACTCGTAAAACCCGTGTGAGTCGGTTCTGGTTACCCCAACCAGAGTGAACCGTGGCGCCCCGGCGACTCGGTGGTAGAGCACAACCGGCTTGTGGCCGATGTCGGTGCCCCTGAGCTGACCATAGATCAGCACTCCCTCTCCGGCCAGAATCGGATTGGGGGTGGCATTGATCGTCAGGCCATGGTTGTGCCTGGGTGCTGCGTTTGCGACGGCCGGAGCAGCGATAACCAAAGCGGCAGCCAGCAGCGATGCGAGCGCAACAAGGCGCGGGCGCATTAAGGCCCTCCTTTCCCAAAAAGGGGTAGATGGTCCTCAGCGATTTACCCGGCCATCTCGCAGAGGTGCTTGCGCTCGTCTCAACACGGGCGCGATCGGGAAAGTTGCGGTGAGTCTTTAGGAAACCCTGAGGCTCAGTGTGCAGCCGCCGGCGAAGGCTCGTCCGCGGTGCTGTGGCGCCACTGGTTCAGGGTGATCAGGGCACCATCGATCACTCTGTTGACGAACTCGCGACTGTCATTTACGCGCGGGAATGGCATGTCCGGGACTGGCACCTCGAGGAACTCGCACAGCGGCTCCCATCCGTCCGAGGCGCTCCACACGAGCAGCCGCTCGGGCGGGACGGTGCTCTTGACCTCGTCGTGGTGGCGCTCCATTCCTGCGATCAGCTGCTCGGGCTCGTCGTTGCCGGCGGCGAACGAGCCCTTGCCGGTCCACAGCAGCCGGTCGATCATGCGCAGGTAGCCGGCCCAGCCTGGATCGACCTCGCCCCGTGCATCCGACAGCAGCCGCATCACCGAACCGCCGTGGCGGACCGCCCAGACGGTATCGCGCATGCTCCGCTCCCAGGGCTCGGGGTCGCGGGTGCTGAGCAGCACCTTGGCGTCTGGGTACGCCTCCATGATCTCCTTGTAGAAGTAGCCACCTGGCCAGTCGACGGTCGAGGCGAAGCCGTCGAACAACTCTGACCAGGGGTTCTCGCCGTCGAGCGCACGTTCCCACACTGCCGCCTGCGGCAGGTCCCCGAGCACGTTGACCATGTGGTAGCACGGCCCATAGCCGATCATCTCGAGGGCGAGCTTTTGCGAGAGCGTCGCAGTTCGAGGGAATCCTGCTCCAATCAGTTTCACGTCTGTGCTCCTCGTGGTCGCTTGTCTTGGTCAGGCGCAGCGATCATCGAGTCTGCGCAGGACAGTGTCGACCGCCTCAACGACAGTCAGCTCGGGATTCAGCTCGACATCGGGTGTGAGCGGTGGCTCGTATGGGTCGTCGACTCCGGTGAAGTTGTCCAGCACGCCGGCCGAGGCCTGCGCGTACATGCCCTTGGGATCGCGCTCGGTGCATAGCCTCAGGGGCGTGTTGACGAACACCTCGACGAATGGCAGGCCATCGGAATCGTGCTGTTCGCGCACGGCTCGCCGGGTCGCCTCGTAGGGCGAGACGAGCGCCACCACCGCGACCATGCCGGCGTCGGCGATCATCCGCGCTAGGTCGCCGACGCGCTTGACGTTGCGGTCGCGATCGGCCCGTGTGAAGCCGAGATCGGCGCAGATCCCTCGGCGAAGCCGGTCTCCATCGAGCAGGTAGGCGCTGCGGCCATGCTCGAGCAGCCGCAGCTCGAGAGCCGACGCGATCGTGGTCTTACCGGCACCGGGCAACCCGGTGAACCACACGGTCGCGCCGTGGGTACCGAGCAGCTCCCACCGCTGGCTACGGGTGGCTTGCGCCTCCTGCCTTGTTGCGTTCGTACTGATCTCTACCGTGGCTAACGGAGACCGGATTGGTAGCTGCGGGGTCGTGCGCCGACAGTACCGCGGACGGCCACGATAGACGAACGGGTCGACAGCGGCACCCACCGGGATTAAACTCGCCCGCCGGTGGATGCGTTTGCGCTGGTGCTTCTGGGCGGTCTGATCGCCGTTGTCCTGTGGGTGTGGCTCCTTGGGCGCTACTACCCCGGCACAGGGCTCGAGCAGGTCGGCCTCAGGTCCGCGCGCGAGATCACCGAGACGCGCGAGTCGCTGGAGGCCGAGGACCTCGACCAGATGATCGCCGCCCGCAACGCCCGTCGGCGCGCGCGGGGCGAGCCAGAGGTGACCGCCGCCGAGTACGAGCTGCGCGTGGCGGGCGACATCCATGAGCACAACCGGCGCCGCGAGCAACAGCTGGCCGACCGTGACCTCGACCAGCTCCTGGAAGCGACCAACGCGCAGCGGCGCAAGCGCGGGCTCCCCGAGCGGACGCGCGAGCAGGCTCGTGAGGAGTTCGGCGGCAAGCCGCCGGCGGAGAGCTGAGCGGCGGCTCGGCCGCCCCAGGGAACACTAAATGGCGCGCTGCCTGATCATCGGCTGCGGGTGCCGAGGCCAGGCGCTGGCTCGCGAGCTGGTCGCGCGAGGCCACGCCGTCCGCGCAACGACCCGCGACCCGGCGCACGTCGGGGCCATCGAGGCGGCCGGGGCGGAGGCGGTCGTCGGCGATCCCGATCGCGTGGCGACGGTCGCGCCGGCGTTCGAGCACGTCGGGGCTTCAGTGATCCTGCTGGGATCGGCCGTCGCCAGCCCCGAAGCGCTTGCTGCACTGCACGGCAGCCGGCTGGACATGTTGCTCCTGCGGATGCTCGACTCAACCGTCCGCGGAATCGTCTACGAGGCGGTGGGCACCGTCGATGCCTCGATTCTGGACGCCGGCGCGGAGCGCGTCCGGGCGTTCTGCGAGGGGTCGCGGATTCCGTACGCGCTGCTCGACGACGAGGACAGCGCCTGGCCTGAGGCGGCGGCCGACGCGGTCGAAAGCGTGCTGCGGGGCGGTTAG